>JAQICP010000307.1 GCA_027858555.1 Vallitaleaceae bacterium | reverse complement strand
GTGTTACCATATTAAAGGTTTTTGTTTTCTCCGTAGTTTTAGGTTCAATCGTTCTAGCAGGCGCAGGACTTGGCGTAGCTAAAGCTGTAATTGATTCGGCACCAACTATTGATTCTATTGATGCATTGATTCCAAAAGGGTATACCTCTACCATATATGATTTAAATGGGAATGCCATTCAAGAATTACATACTTCTGAATCAAATCGTATCTATGTCGAGATTGACCAGATTCCACTTGATCTTCAAAATGCAATTGTCGCTATTGAAGATGAACGTTTTTTTGAACATAATGGTATTGATATGAGAGCAATGATGCGAGCCCTTGTTATTAACATACAAGCTGGCGGTATCGAAGAAGGCGCCAGTCCTATTACACAACAAGTTATAAAAAATAATATCTTATCTACTGAAAAAAGTTATGAACGAAAAATACAAGAGCAATATTTGGCATTACAAGTTGAGCAATTAACTGATAAACTCACCATTTTAGAGCTCTATTTAAACACAGCTCCTTTTGGTCGAGGTACACTTGGTGTTCAGGCTGCAGCTAATACTTATTTCAATAAAGATGTATCTGATCTCAGTCTAGCTGAGTGCGCAGTTATTGCCGGTATCACTAATCTGCCTACTTATTATGACCCGGTAACAAATCCTGAGAATAGTCGTAGTCGTCAACTTGACATTCTAGGTGAAATGCTTGACCAAGGCATGATAACTAGAGCCCAGTTCAATAACGCTAAGATTGAACCTGTCTATTCAACTATACAGACCAATAGTATAGCTATTGCAGATCAATCTGATTACTCCTATTATGTTGATGAAGTAATTACTAGAGTTGCCAATGATTTAAAGATTCAAGAGGGCTATACCGAAACTCAAGCCTTCAATTTGATATATGGTGGCGGTCTTAGTATCTATATTCCGCAAGATTTGGAAATGCAGAAAATTGTTGATGAAGCTTACATAAATGAAGAAAACTTCCCTACTAACAGTTTTGCTGTAAGAGTCATGTATACATGTTCTGTAGATACACCCAGTGGTGTAGAACATCATTATGATGTAACAGAATTTCCTTCTCAAGAAGAGGCCGATGCACATATCCAGGAATTGAAGGCACAGTGGGTGCTTCCAGGTTCTGTGATAGCAGCTGAAAAATCATTATTCATTCTTCAACCACAATCAGCTTTTGTTATAATGGATTATTACAATGGTTATGTTAAAGCCATAGCTGGTGGACGTGGTGAAAAAATTGGTAATCAGACTTTCAATAGAGCAACACAGGCCTATAGACAACCAGGTTCTACCTTTAAAGTAATAGCTGCTTATCTACCTGCAATCGATACCTATGGCTTTACTTTAGCAACGATCATTGACGATGTGCCTTATGAAGTGATTATTGCTGGTTCAGGCTCATATATGCCTAGTAACTGGTACGATTACCAAGATTATAATTATAGAGGCCTATCTACCGTTAAAGTTGCAATTAAAGATTCCATGAATATATGTGCTGTTAAAACACTGTTTGCAGCTGGTACAGAGAGCTCTTTTGAATACTTGATTAGTCTTGGATTCACCACTTTAGTTGGAGATGTCGATGCTAATGGTAATACCGATAAAACCATGTCACTTGCACTTGGTGGTTTAACTAAAGGGGTTTCAGTCTTGGAACTCACTGCTGCCTTTGGCGCTATTGCTAATCAAGGTGTCTATACTGAACCAATATTCTACACCAAAGTATTGGATCATGATGGGGCATTTCTTATTAGAAATGAATCTGAACATCATACTGTTATGAAGGAAACAACCGCATTCTTACTCACAGACGCAATGCAAACCGTCGTAAGTAGAGGAACTGGTACGCCAGCTAATTTTGATGGTATGCATATAGCTGGTAAAACTGGTACTACTTCGAAAAATATTGATTACACTTTTGTAGGCTTTACGCCATATTATGTAGCTGGTGTATGGATGGGCTTCGATCAACCTAAATCCATGCCTGGACTTAGTACCCATAAGACTTTATGGAAGACAATCATGGAACAAGTTCATGAGAATCTTGAAGATAAATCATTCCCAAGACCAGATGGGATTGTATCCGCTACCATCTGTACAGAATCAGGTAAGCTAGCAACCGATTTATGTTCACTTGACCCAAGAGGGGCAACTGTGGATACATATTATTTCGCTTCAGGTACAGTTCCAAGCGAGTCTTGTGATGTGCATGTAGAAGCTACAATATGTACCGCATCAGGGTTATTTGCTACTGAATATTGTCCGCCAGAAACCCTTGTTCAGCAAGTCTTCATCGTCAGACCTGAACCCTTGGTTCCTGAATCATGGGACCCAGCAGACATGCCTAGAATTGAAGACTATCAGTATGAATTACCTACTTCTATGATTGGTGAATATTGCGATGTTCATGGTCCGGATTTTGTTGAACCAAACACTGAACTTCCAGGTAATAATCATTCTAACAACGTTGATCCAAATAATCCAAATAATCCAAATAATTAAATACATTCTAAAACAAGATAGCTAAGTAAGCTATCTTGTTTTAGGTTAAGTTATATCATATAAGATTGTTCTGTTTCTGAGCAAAGTTGTAACCATTATAGATGCAGATACTTCAGCCGTGGTATTCAATATTGAATGTTTTCATCTTAACTGCTGTCCAAAGTATACACCTATATTGTCCATGTTGAATCAATAGGACTGCACCGAATTAACTAATACCTGATTCAATCCAAAAAAATGGTAGCAGTTCACAAGAACTGCTACCATTTCATCATTCTAATCTACTCTTCTTTAGCAATCTCT
>JAQICP010000286.1 GCA_027858555.1 Vallitaleaceae bacterium | reverse complement strand
GTTCGTATTGAATAGATGAAAGTAAATGCAGAGTCATACCTAACACGTTCTATAATATCTAGTGTTTCTAGAAAATCTTCTTCTGTTTCGCCAGGAAACCCTACAATAATATCTGTTGTAAGCGCAATACCTGGCATGGCTTTATTAATTCTATCGACTAAGGCAAGGTAATCTTCCTTAGTATATTTTCGATTCATGGCTTTCAATATCTTAGTGCTACCAGATTGGATCGGCAGATGCAAATACGGACTGATTCTATCAGACTTCGCCATGACTTTGATGACCTCATCTGATAAATCTTTTGGGTGAGGCGTCATAAAACGCAATCTTTCAAGGCCTTCAACTAAACTGGCTTGTTCTAATAACTCAGCAAAAGTAGTAGGTTCTTCCAACTTCAAACCATAAGAGTTCACATTCTGCCCAAGGAGATTGATTTCCTTAACGCCATCAGCAACTAGTTCTTTGATTTCATCAATAATATCTTCCATGTATCTTGATCGTTCTCTACCTCTTACATAGGGCACAATACAATAAGAACAAAAGTTATTACAGCCATACATAATGTTAACACTAGCTTTATGTTTATTCTTTCGTATGGATGGCAAGTCTTCAACAATTTCTTGATGCTCATCCCATATATCAAAAACCGTTGTTTTAGTATCAAGTCTAGTTTCAATGAGTTCAGCTAACTTATATATATTATGGGTTCCAAATACGATATCCACATGTCTATAGGATTTTTTCAATTTTTGAATAACCGTACCTTGTTGCATCATACAACCACATAATACAATCAAAAGATTAGGATTCTTCCTCTTTAAAGTTATTAGATAACCTACTTTACCATAAACCTTTAGTTCTGCATTTTCTCTAACAGCACAGGTATTATATAAAACAAAATCTGCTAAGGTTTCATCGTCAGTTTCTTTATACCCGATTGCCTCTAGAACGCCTTTTAACTTCTCCGAATCATGAGCATTCATCTGACAACCCATGGTCGTTAAACTATATAATAAGTTTTTACCTTCTAATCGCTTCCGTAACCTTTCTATTGCTGCTGTTTGTCGCTCGATCACTTCTTGTGTCAATACTTTTGCTTCTGTTCTTTCACTCAATTTTACACCTCTATTTAACACTTTTATATTTATATTAGTAATACTTGATTTTAGTGTAACTGTTCTATATTATATATGATTTGGCTGTTAATGTGAAGTAGAAAGAGACCTTAGTGCTAGTTATAGCTATAAAGTCTCTTTATTAATACCCTTATTTTGATGATATCTATTCTTCGGTTATTGCTTCATCTGGTACAGCTGGCTCCTCAGTTTCTAAGGGTTCGGTCGTCTCAACTGCGTCACTTGATTCTAACAGCTCATCTGCCTTAACTGGCGCTATTATATTGTACGCTTTGGTCCACTCATTTTTAAAGTCATCTGCCTCACTTGAGAGGCTAACTATATCATCCATGGTACTAATCGTCTCTTCATAAATACGGCGAATTTCATCTGTGTTTTCAACAGGTGTATCCATCACCTCATTGTATAGGCTAATCATTTTATCAATGGCGCTAATGCGCTCGAGATTTTTGAGATGGTATGAAATTAATAAATCATGGGTCTGGGTGTCTTCTTCTTCAACTGTCATTTTTCCTAAGTCCGAACCAATTTCATTATCAAGGACTTTGATTTCATCTAAAATGCGTGATAACTCTACTAAATAGGCATCAGCATCATTAACAATCAATGTGTCGATTTCTAAAATCAGTATATCTATAGAACCAATCTTCTCTACAAAATCATAGGATTCAATATCTTCTATATATTTATTTTTACTACCACTGTCTCTAAGCAATATAACTACTAACAAACTTATACATAACACTATAATGAGACTGATTATAATGATGATTACCTTATTCTTTTTCATAAGAGCTCCTATAGTTTTAAGCTTAATTGATACAATAGCCTTGCTGCTTCTAATCTAGTTAAAGGTTTGTCTTGCTCATACGTGATGCTATCACTTGCCTCGATAAACCCTTCTCTGATACATAATGAAAGGTACTCTATAACCCAATCATTGATTTCTTCAACATTATCAAATATCACATATGTCTGCCAATCGTCTGGATATATATAGCCTTTTTTATAAGCGAGTATTGCACCTAGCATTTTAGTGAATTCCGCATAAATAATATCATTGTCAGGTTTGAATGTATCATCGCCATAACCACTGACTATACCTTTTTCTGCTGAGGATGCTATATATGAATATAGTTGATGGGTTGATTTCACATCATCAAAATAGCTCTCTGCATTCTTATCATATAACCTAGCTAGTTTCACAAGAGCGGCTGCTATCTCAGCACGCGTTATTGATTCGTATGGCATGAATAGATGCTCCGCTTGTATTACCATGATATTTTTTGATAT
>JAQICP010000153.1 GCA_027858555.1 Vallitaleaceae bacterium | reverse complement strand
GTGACTATCGGCGCTCACACGGCTCAAGAAGTTCATGAAGATGTTGAAATTGCCATGGCTGCGATAGAAAGAAGATTCCCGAATATGGACCCTCGTAATAGCCCTAATAAAACTAAAGTGATAGGTGGTTAAGGGGTTAGTTATTTTGTAATCTGGTGCAGTGTAAAGAGGGATAACTCACGAGCAATGTAAAAAGCATTGAGCAGGTATTGAATAGAACGAATCTATCATGCATAACAAAAAACAGTCCAACCCTCATTATAAGGATTGGACTGTTTTCATTAAGCGCGAAACGGGATTCGAACCCGCGACCCTCGCCTTGGCAAGGCGATGCTCTACCACTGAGCCATTCACGCACACTATAGATTGTTTCCTTAGCGCAAGATTCATTATACCATTATTTTCGATAAGGTCAAGACCTTTTTGGAAATTAATGAAATTATTTTAGGAAATTCATTCTATGACATATAGGTTCACTAGTGTATAATGAATAATAGATTAAGTAAGAAACGAAGCTAGAACTATATGATATTGTGAATATACTATGGAGAGTGACAATATGAGAGTATTAGTTGTTGATGATGAGCGATTTAATTTAAAAGTAGCAGAACAATTTCTTCTTCGAATATTCAAAGAGGATGAGATTGTCTTATGTAATGATCCGAATCTAGTTATAGAGACAGTAGAAAAGGAAGCCATTGATATCATACTTTTAGATATTATCATGCCCAAGATTACGGGGCTTGATGTCCTAAAAGAGCTCAGAACAATGAATCAGTTTGATGATCTTCAGATTATCATGTTGACATCCATGGACGATTCTGAGAGTTTCAAAATCTGTTTTGAACTAGGTGCTAATGATTTTGTGAAAAAGCCAATTAATGCAGATGAGTTTTATGCTCGAATAAGATCAGCTGTAAAGACAAGAAGCAATGCAATGATGCTTAAAACACTCCTTGAAAAAATAAACAAACAAAATGCTGAATTAAAAACAATTAACACTACACTTAAGGACACCCAATTCCATTTAGTACAATCTGAAAAGATGGCGGCCATAGGCGAGCTTGCAGCTGGCGTTGCCCATGAAATTAATAATCCAATCGGTTATGTAAGTAGCAATTTTGAAACATTAACTTCTTATTTAATGAAGCTGAAGGGGTATGTTGAGTTTATTGACCATGGGTGTGATTTAATAACCGACAAAAGCACAAAAGAAGATGTGGTTGCTTTTCAAGGGGCCATTAGAGATAAGTACAAAAGTTATAAAATTGATTTTATTCTTGATGACTTATCTGGTATTATATCAGATTCAAAATCAGGAATAGGTAAGGTAGCGGAGATTGTCAGGTCACTTAGAAATTTTGCTAGAACAGGTACTGAAGACGAGAAGGCCTATACACCGATAGTTGAGATTGTCAATCAAGCTTTATTAATATGTCGAAATGAAGCAAAATATACGGTCAATATTAAATTTGATCAAGGTGACGAACCGGAAGTCTATTGTAATAAGGGTTTAATCGGACAAGTCATACTGAATATACTTATGAACGGTATTCAGGCTATAAAAAGTCTGGAAAGAGAAGAGTTCGGTAATATCAATATTTCAGTTGATAGCAATACTGATTATACTATTTTGAGAATTAAGGATGATGGACCAGGTATTGAAGCATCTGTTTTAGGTAATATATTCAATCCTTTTTACACAACTAAAGAGGTTGGACAAGGAACAGGACTAGGCCTCAGTATTAGTCATGATATTATAGTCAATAAGCACAAAGGCATTATGGATGTTTCTAGTGATATTGGAGATGGGGCTTTGTTTACTATCATGTTACCAAAAAAAATAGAGGAGACTATATAGATGAAGACGATTTTATTTGTAGATGACGAGACACAGATACTAAAAGCATTTGTTAGGGCATTCGTAGATAGTGAGTTCGATGTTATTACGGCGGATTCAGGTGAAGAAGCATTAAAGACACTTGAAACAACCAAAGTTGATTTGGTTATCAGTGATATGAGAATGCCAGGAATGGATGGCTATGATTTTCTATCAAAAGTTAAAACCCAGTATCCTGACGTCCTAAGGATTATCTTAAGTGGCTATTCGGATGAAAAAATAGTATTCAAGGCTTTACAAAAAAATGTAGCTAAACTGTATATGTTTAAACCTTGGGAGAATGAAAAACTTAAAAATACGATCATAAATGTGCTTGAAACTCAAGATATATTATGTGATCATGATTTGCTTACTTTGATTAATAACGTTGAACAGCTGCCTACCATTCCTGATAATTATGTTAAGGTTATCAGATTAATTGAAGAGGATAGAAATACTGCTGATATTTCCAGGGCTATTGAAAGAGACCAATCCATGGCCAGCAAAGTTCTTCATGTCGCTAATTCTGCATACTATGGTGGTACGACCGGTTCGATTCAGCAAGCCGTGGCACAAATCGGGCTTAAAGGAACGAGAGAATTAGTACTTTCTGCGTCTGTTATCGATGTGTTTTCCAGTGAGAAAATCTATCAAAACAAGATGGTTACCATATGGGACCAAGCATTTGTTACGAATAAATTATTAGGTTTTATTTATACTCGGATTTTAGAGAAGAAGTTGCCTGCTAATTTTCAATCGGCAGGATTACTGCATAACATAGGGGTGGTTTTTTTACTCAACTTTTTTGGTAAAGAGTATCTCAAATTGATGTTGTTAGCTCGTAATGAGAGCTTAAGCTTAATGGCATTGGAAAAAGAAACATTTAAAGCTAACCATGTTGAAGCTGGCGGTTATTTGATGGATTGGTGGGGGTTTCCGTTTGCAATTGTTGAAGCTGCACTATATCATCACGAACCCTTTAATGAGCATGCTGTTAACAAGGAGCTAATATATGCCTTACACGTTGCACAGTACCATGCAGCAATACTTACAGGGTCTGAAGTATATGAACCTTTTGACATGCGCGTATATGATGCGCTTCATATAACACAAGAAAGCTTTGAGAAAGAATTATCTGGATTTAACGCTTAGGGGGTTTAGTATGGAAAAAACTTATTCGGTTTTATTTGTAGACGATGAAATAAACGTCCTGAATTCCCTGAAAAGGGGTCTTTTTGATGAAACATACAATTGTATTTTTGCAAGTAGTGGGAAAGAAGCGCTTTTGCTATTAGAAAAGCAAGAGATTGCGGTTATAGTTAGTGATATGCGGATGCCTGAGATGAACGGCTTACAATTATTAAAAACCGTTAAAGAAAAGTATCCTGATATTGTCTGTATCGTTCTATCAGGCTATACACAGTTGCAACAAATACTCGCAACGATCAATCAAGTTGACATATTCAAATTTATAACAAAACCGTGGAAACTAGAAGATGAATTCAAAGTCATTATAAATCAGGCCGTTGCCTATTATCAGATGGCAGAGTAAAATAAACAATTTAAAAAATCCCTTGAAAATCAAAACAAAGCATATAAAAATATTTTAACTAGAATAGACGCAACAATTGAATCTGCAAAAAGGGCAACGACGCTACTTGGTAAAATCGGCAACCAGATATTTGGATTTAATTGGAAGCATTTTGATGAAGGTACTAAAGATTTTGGTCCGATATTATATTTGGAATCATATATATATGATTTATTTGTACAAGCCGTGCTATTTGATATGAAGACACT
>JAQICP010000240.1 GCA_027858555.1 Vallitaleaceae bacterium | reverse complement strand
CCAGAAAATACAAGGTGCACTTACAGTGGCACTCATAAGTGTGATTGTTATATCATTAGTGACATCATTAATATTCAAGCAATCCTATGGTATTATCGACTGGATTGTTGCTATTATATTCTGCGGCTATATTGGGTATGATTGGGGTAGAGCTAACATGATACCTAAGACACTCGATAACGCCATAGATAGTGCCGCGGCTCTATATATGGATATCATTAACCTTTTCCTCAGGGTGCTCAGAATACTTGGTAGAAGAAAATAAAGATAGAAGGTCGGTAAGGAGAAAATATGAGAAGAAATCTATTTATACTATTAATGACAATCAATTATTTGGTAGGGATGCCCCTGCTCGTAGTTGTTTGGGTCGTCAAGAAGTTTAACCGTAAAATGGGTCTGAAGTTAGCATATAAGTTCAATCGTTTTACTGGATTTTTGTTGTTTTTTTCAGCAGGAGCCAAATTTGAAACTGAAGGCTTAGAATATATGACAATGGAAGAAGGCGCTCTATATGTAGGTAATCATAGAAGTATGCTAGATGTGGCCGTCATGATGAGGTATCTTAAAAAGCCAGTCATATTTGTGGGTAAGAAAAGTGTTAAGAAGTGGCCGGTACTCAGTTGGTGGATGCGCATACAGGATGCGCTGTTTATTGATAGAACCAGTCCCAAAGAAGGGATTAAAGCCATTAAAAAAGGCATTGCATTTTTGAAAAACGGGGAATCTGTGGTCTTGTTCCCTGAAGGCACAAGGAGTAAAAATGATGTATTGCTACCATTTAAAAAAGGTTGTGTTAGAATGGCAGAAAAAAGTGGTGTTCCAATCATTCCGTGTGCAATTAAAGGTACTGATGATGTTTTTGAAAATAATGGGTTTAATCTTAAACCAAACACCATATACTTTAAAGTTGGTGAACCTATTCATCTAGATCAGATTACACTTAGTGAAGGTGAAACAGCTTCTGATTACGTTAAATCACGTATAGAAGAGATGTATTATGAATTGGGTAAAAAATAGTTTGGGTGAACATGCTAATATAAATAATCGAGGTGAACACAATGAAGAAATATGATTTTAATATGAAGGATGTCTCCTTTAAAGAGTATTTTGTAAGGTTCTTTATTGTTGGACTAATAGCTTCCATCATCATATTATTGCCTTCGCTCTATTTTTTGAATATATATCAGGTTCAACTTAATAATGACCCTGCTTTTATTAATGATAAAAACAGTAGTGATATAATACATCTACTAAATGTCCTGAAAATTGGGTTGATTTTAGTTTGGCTGATTATCACAACCAGTGTATATCTTTTTTTAAGACAAAGAAATATGATTACATATATCAAAAAAATCAGAGATATCATGCTACAAGGCATTGAAAAAAATCCATCTGTAGCAGTGCTTACGGATAGTCAAGGCAACATCATCTATGTCAATGAAACTTTTGAAAAAGTAACAGGGTATAGTTATGATGAGGTCTATGGTAAAACACCTAGAATATTAAAGTCGAATGTTATGCCAAAAGAAGCATACGAAGAATTATGGAAAACCATACTTAGTGGTAAGAGTTGGGAAGGCGAGTTTTATAATCGTTGTAAAGATGGTTCTCATTATTGGGCAGAAGCTAGAATATCAGCAATTCTTAATAAAAAAGGACAAATCGAGCATTTTTTTGCCTTACAAAATGATGTAACTAAAACGAAGATGTTGATGGAGCGGGTTAACGAACTGGCTACAAAGGATCCACTTACTGGCGCATACAATAGGAATATCTATAACAGCCAGTTACCAGAAGAACAGTTAGACAAATTAGATTTTGGACATTTCTCATCTGCCTTAATGATAGATATAGATTTTTTTAAAAAAGTAAACGATAATTATGGCCATCAGGTTGGAGACTTTGTATTAGAAGGGTTGGCCAAGGTCATACATGAAAACATTCGTGATTATGATCGGTTAATACGCTATGGAGGCGAAGAATTTTTATTATTATTAGGTGATTCGGACCATAATAAAACTAAGCGCTTGGCAGAACGTATAAGAAAGACCATAGAGGATTATCATTTTAAAACAGACGAAATAGACATTAGTATTACAATCAGTATAGGCGTTTCTTTGATCAAGCCAACAGATGCTGACATAGAAGAGGTCATTGGCCGGGCAGATAAAGCGTTATATTACGCTAAACACAATGGCCGTAATCAGGTATCCTGCTACGAAAAAATTAAAAATTTATAGAATCAAACCTTTTATTAGAATCAATCAAATAAAAGGTTTTTTTTGGCTTGTTTATTATGTCATGGGTACAAGAGCGATTTTACATGAGAAAGATTATCATTTGGATTGACAAAAATCACATAACGTGATATTATTATTTCAATAAATAAAGAGGTGTTTTACATGAATGATATAGCAAAGCAAATCAAACAACTAAGAAAGCAAAAGCATATGAGTCAACTTGAAGTGGCGAATATCTTAGGTGTAGGTCAATCAACTATTGCTAACTATGAAAAGGGCATTAGATTACCAAACTCTGAAAGCCTTAAAAAATTAGCGACATTGTTCGGTACCTCTATTGATTATATAGTAGGTTCAGTTGAAGAAGTAAGAAGCGTTGATGTGAATGATAAAAGACTGCTTAAGTTGAAAGATGAGTTTGTGTCTTTGCTTTTACAAGATGAAGAAGATCTGGCCATACAGCTTATAGTGAGCAAGGCTGTTTCTAAGGTTTCAACAATTAAACTAATAGAAAAGGTCCTAGTTGAGGCTATGTATGAAGTTGGTCAGTTATGGTATGAAGGTAAGATTGATGTAGCACGCGAGCATTTTATTACAGCTATAGTTCAGAAAATTCTTGGCAAGATAGCTTACATATTAAGTCCTGAAATTAAAAGAGACAAGAAAGCCATCTGCTTAACTTGCTATAGTGAGATGCATACTATGGGGATTATGATTATATCTGAATATCTAAAGGCAATAGGCTATAAAAGTTATTATTTAGGCGCTATGTCACCTATAGAAAGTGTTATTAATCTGATTAAAGAGACAAAACCTGAGGTCGTTGCAATATCCGTTACAACACCTGATCACATAGAGGATTTAAAACTATTAATTGAAGCACTAAAATCAAGCACTTCAAGAGATGACATGAAGATAATCATTGGTGGACAAGGCATCATTAATCCAGTCAAAATAGTTAAATCAGTCGGTGCCGATGGATATGCTTATGATTACAAATCATTAAAAGCATTAGCAAGTGGGTTTTAGTAGAAGGAGACACATATGAGATTATCATTACAAATAGCAAATAGATTTTTGCGTTTCTCCAAAGGTCAGACCATATTAATAGCCCTTGGAATTGCAGTTGGGGTCAGTGTGCAAGTGTTCATAGGGTTGTTGATTCAGGGTTTGCAAGATGGTTTGATAGATACAACAATCGGTAATGCGGCACATATTACCGTTTCCACAGATGATAGTAAAGGTATTGATAACTATTCACAAATAATTAATGATATTGAAGGTAGTGACCTGGGTATAACGGCCATTACCCCAAGTATTACCGGGAATGGTTTTTTGAAAAATGATGAAACTAGCGAACCAATTTTTGTTAAAGGATACGATTTAGCATCTGCAGAAGGTATATATGAATTTGCTGATAGAATTAGTGAAGGACGATTGCCCCGTAGTAATAACGAAGTTTTAATTGGCATTGGACTGGCAGATAATTTAGGTGTTTTGGTGAATGATACAACTGATATATTCTTAGTTGATGGAACACTTAAGGAAGTCATGGTAGTAGGGTTTCTTGATTTCAACGTTAGCGTGATTAACAATGGTTGGGTTGTTACAGGTATTGATACAGCTTCTTCACTTTTTGGCTACGAGAATGCAGTAGGGACCATTGAAATACAAGTTGACCAAGTATTTGAAGCAGATGCAATAGGAGCGAAAGTAGCACAGATTGTAAACAACGACAAGTTAATAGTGGATAATTGGAAAGATCAGAATGCAGAATTATTAAGTGGTCTGAATGGACAAAGCATCTCCAGTCTGATGATTCAGATATTCGTACTAGTCGCAGTGGTCCTTGGTATAGCAAGTGTGCTGGCTATTACTGTGATTCAAAAATCGAAACAGATTGGTATATTAAAGGCGATGGGCATAACAGATGGGAAAGCTAGCAGTATCTTTTTATTACAAGGATTCATATTAGGTATCATAGGGGCAGCTCTTGGTATATTATTTGGCCTTTTGTTATCATATGCATTTGCAACATTTGCACTGAATCCAGACGGTACACCAGTGATACCACTTTCGATAAATTATAATTTTATATTAACATCGGGTATGATAGCGGTTGTCTCAGCAATGATAGCATCTGTTATGCCAGCTAGACGCTCATCAAAACTAACAACAATTGAGGTGATACGTAATGGGTAATATTATAGAAATCAGAAATGTGAATAAGATATACGGAAGCACGGTTAAAACGCAAGTGCTCCATGATATATCGCTTGATATAGAAGCGGGCAGCTTTAATGCCATTATCGGTGAATCTGGCAGTGGTAAAAGCACTTTGCTTAATATACTAGGTTCCCTTGATGACCCAACTGATGGTTATATCCGTATTGACAATAGACAAATCAGTGAACTTAGTAAGAAAGAATTAGCATTACTCAGGAATGAAACCATCGGATTCGTATTCCAATTTCATTATCTACTGCCAGAGTTTACAGCTATAGAGAATGTACTTATGCCTTATAAAATTAAAGGCAAGAAGGTAACAGGAGAAATTATGGCAAGAGCCAATGAACTGATGGAGATGGTTGGATTGTCTGATGTGAAGCATAATCTTGCCAATAATATGTCAGGCGGGCAACAGCAACGAACTGCCATTGCAAGGGCACTGATGAATAATCCAAAGATCATATTAGCAGATGAGCCTACAGGGAATCTGGATTCTGGATCTACAGAAGTAATCTATGAGCTTATGCGCAGTGTTAATAAAGAGATGGGTACAACTTTCATAACAATCACACACGATCAGAGAATTGCTGATAAAGCGGACCGGATTATTGAGATAGTGGATGGTAGGGTGATGGAAAGTAGAAGACCTGCTTTAGAAGCCGTGTGAAATGTGGTAGTATCGCCTACCGCTTGGTGCATCCGTGCACCAAAGGGTAGGGGCAGACGTCGTGCTCCCTGGCTTAACCTATAACTTTGACGGCTTTTATATGTACCAATAGAGAAACAGATGATAATAAACTTATAAAGTTTTTTCTGATTGTTGAAGGTTGATGATTTTCATAAAATCTACATTGGTTGTTGACACACCTCTCATTACTTGGGATAATACGTATAAATTAATGGGAGGCTATTACAATGAAAACACATATCAGATTGGGCATCAAAGAAGCAATGCCTGTCATCTTAGGATATATTCCTGTAGCAATCACATTTGGATTATTGGTAAAACTTGAAGGACTGACTTTGTTGCAGGCGTTCTTGTTTTCTAGCGTCGTTTTTGCAGGTGCAGCCCAATTCATGGCAATCAATAGTATCAATATTGGCCTCAGTAATCCACAGATCATTATAGCAACATTATTACTGAATTTCAGACATGTTCTCATGAGTACCTCTATTTCATCAAGATTAAGTAGGGAGGCCAGAAGGTTTTCACCACTCATAGCATTCTTCGTTACCGATGAAAGTTATGCACTGACCAGTCATCGGGATAACATTTCACATGTTTATATATTATCCCTCCAAATAGCTAATTATGCTTCATGGATTATAGGGACAATTATCGGGTTCATTGCAGGGCAGTGGATACCGGAATTCATCGTTAGTTGTATGGGTATTACCCTTTATGCCATGTTTGCCGCATTACTGGTGCCAGAAATCAAAAAGGGCCATAGAGCACTGATAATGGCCTTGATGGCAGGGGTGCTAAATTATCTGTTTATGAGAATACCTTTTTTAGCACAGGGCTGGCATTTTATAATAGCTGTCATAGTCACAGCTATTATTGGCACTGTCATATTCAAGGAAGAGGAGGTAGAACATTTTGAATAGTATATTATTTTTAATCATAGGCATGATGTTGGTTACTTATATTCCAAGACTACTACCTTTTATCCTTGTGAGCGGAGAAGGTTTGCATCCTTATATGAAACGGTTTTTATCATTTATGCCGTATGCCATGTTTGGTGCTTTGATTGTACCCGGTGTGTTCACTGCTATTTCAGGAAGTATGTTGATATCTGTCATAGCGTTTTTAGTAGCCTGTATAATAGCTTATCGCTTTGGTGGGGTTATATTACCTGTTCTGTCAGCCATTATTACAGCAGTCTTGCTCAAATTAATATAGGCTATGAATTCTTTGTGAATACCATTGTATTTGTGCGTGTTAATGTATATGATAGAAGGTAGAATAATGAATGACAGAAGTAATAATAACGTTACCAATGGAGGGTAGAATGGAAAAACCGATAGAAAAAACATTAGATAAAAATGTAGATAAAGCAGTGGATAATGCTGTGGATAGTAGAATTACTAAAATCATGACAAAGATTACCTTGCATGAGAAAGCATCTCTTTGTTCAGGTAAAAGTTTTTGGTTTTTACAGGACATAGAAAGATTGGGGGTTCCAAGCATAATGGTGGCTGATGGACCTCATGGACTCCGAAAACAAGACCTTAGCGAAGCAGACCAAGTTGGTTTGAAGAAAAGTATCCCCGCTACGTGTTTTCCGACAGCTGTTACAATGGCATCTACTTGGGATGAATCCCTAATAAAAGAAGTTGGGGTTGCACTTGGCGAGGAATGCCAGAAAGAAGACGTTTCAGTCCTTCTTGGACCCGGCAGCAATATTAAACGCTCTCCACTGTGTGGCCGCAATTTTGAATATTTTTCAGAAGATCCCTATGTATCTGGCAAAATGGCTACCGCATGGATCGAAGGGGTTCAATCACAGGGTGTTGGCGTATCCATGAAACACTTTGCAGCTAATAATCAAGAAGAGAATCGTATGATTATCGATGCTTTTGTCGATGAACGCGCCTTACGTGAGATATATTTACCTGCCTTTGAAATGGCTGTTAAAAAAGCACAACCTTGGACGGTCATGTGTTCTTATAATAAATTAAATGGTACATATGCCAGTGAGAATTCATATCTCCTCACAGACATATTAAAAGAACAATGGGGACACACAGGTCTCGTTATGACTGACTGGGGTGCTAATAATCACAGACCCGATGGTGTTAGAGCAGGCCTTGAAATTGAGATGCCAGGCAATGGTGGGATTAATGACCGCGTTGTCGTGGAAGCAGTAAAATCAGGAGAGCTTTTAGAAGCAGACCTTGACAAGGCTGTCATTAAGGTTCTTGAACTGATATTTAAGGCCACAGATCAAAAGAAACTAGAACCAATCTGCGATATGGATAAACATCATGAATTAGCCCACAAAGTAGCTGCAGAGGGTACTGTATTATTGAAGAACGAAGGTGGCATCTTGCCCCTAAACACAAATCAGAAGATCGGTTTGATTGGTGGGTTTGCTGAAGCAATCAGGTACCAAGGCGCAGGCAGTTCCATGATTAATCCAACTAAAATAGAACGGCCTATTACCAGGGGGCAAAGCATTTTTGGTGATAACTTATCATATGCCAAAGGCTATGATGTGGATACGGATAAGGTTGATGAAAGCTTGATGTTAGAGGCTGAGTCAGTGGCGAGAGAAGCTGAAGTAGTCGTTGTTATGGTAGGACTTACAGATGACTTCGAATCAGAAGGTTTTGATCGTAAGCATCTTAACATGCCCGATAATCATATCGCTTTAATAGAGCGGGTAAGTGCCATTAATGAGCATGTGGTTGTCTTGTTATGCAACGGGTCGCCTATTGAAATGCCATGGATTGATTCGGTCAAAGGCGTCCTAGAGATGTACCTTGGTGGACAAGCAGGTGGTGCAGCCATATGGGATGTACTGACTGGAGTCGTTAATCCTTCCGGTAAATTGGCAGAGACATTTCCATCTAATATCAACGACTGTTCTGCTACAACTAATTTCCCCATGGGACCTCATTATGTAAACTATAAAGAGAGTATCTATGTGGGTTATCGTTATTATGAAACAGCTGGTGTAGATGTATTGTTCCCATTTGGATACGGTTTATCCTATACCACGTTTGCATACTCTGATATAGAACTAGACAGAACCGTCATGAATGATGATGAAATCCTTACCGTAACATGCAAAATCAAGAATACGGGTAGCGTATTTGGTAAAGAAGTAGTGCAGTTATATGTGAAAGATGTAGAAACCTCTATTTTTAGATCAGCGTTGGAATTGAAAGGGTTTGCCAAAGTAGCATTAGAACCTGATGAAGAGAAAGTTGTCACGTTCAACCTTGACAAGCGTAGTTTTGCTTATTACAATGTCAGTTTAAAGGATTGGGTTGTTGAAACTGGAGAATTTCAGATTATGATCGGTGCTTCTATAAAAGACATTAGGCTAAGTGAGGGCGTAACAGTTAATACC
>JAQICP010000205.1 GCA_027858555.1 Vallitaleaceae bacterium | reverse complement strand
CTACAAAGATGCATAAGATTGTCTAATGATAAAAGATATCCCACAAGTTATAATCGATTATAACTTGTGGGATATCTTTTATCATTAGACAATCTTATGCATCTTTGTAGACTTATCTTTCTTATTTATCTTCTGCTAGCTTAACTGCTTTTACCGCCTCATCCATTGCCTCTATAACGCGATCACACCAGGCATCAAATTCAGGATCTTCTATCTGATATTCAGGATGTTTCAGCACATAATCAATCGTCTCTTTTATACCTTGATCAAAACGCGTTGTTGCCATAAAGCCTGGTACCAATCGTTTTAATTTCGAGTTGTCAAATACAACAGAATTAGCCTTATCGCCAATTAACCCACCCATGAAATCCTCATCTGAACACGCATCCAAAAATATGGATGGTACATATACAGGTTTTAGGTCAACTTTAAGAGCCCCTGCAATGGCATGATAGATCTGATTCCAAGTTAATGTTTCATCTGTTGTAATGCCTACTGCTTCACCAATTGCGTGCAGATTACCCATTAAACCGATAAAGCCTTTTGCAAAATCTCTAGTTGCCGTCATGGTCCACAAAGAAGTACCGTCGCCATGAATAATGACTGGCTTGCTTTCCATTATGCGTTTTGCCACTTGCCAACTGCCTTTACTGCCATGAACGCCGAGAGGAATAGACCTTTCATCATAGGTATGACTTGGACGAATAATCGTCACAGGAAATCCATGTTCGCGGTACATCTTCATCAGATAATCTTCACATGCTATCTTATTACGAGAGTATTCCCAGTATGGATTAGATAAAGATGTGCTCTCATTAATTCTATAATCCGAAAGTGGTTTTTGATACGCCGAAGCCGAACTGATAAACATGAATTGTTTCGTCTTGCCATTAAAAAGACGATAATCTCTTTCTAGTTGTTCTGGTACAAATGCTATGAAATCTACAACCACATCAAAATCCTCATTTTCAATCAATTCTGATACTTTATCTTCATCATTAATGTCACATATGAGTGTTGTAACCGCATTAGCATCCAGTGCATCCAATCGATTGCCTCGATTAATAACAAAAAGGTCACAACCTTCTTCTATTAGCTGCTTTGAAATTGCCGTGCTAAGAATACCTGTACCACCAATTAATAATGCCTTCATAATATCCACTCCTTTTCATCTCTGTGATCAATGTTATTATACTTACTTTGTAACCACTTTTTTAACTGTAACATCCTTGCCTTTTACCTTTGTATTTGGTAGGGCGTCATAGACTAGTTGTCCTTTGTTATTAAATACCTCTATATATGAGCATCCATCCTGAATATCTATAATACCGATGTCTTCTGAAGTAATACCTGGCAAATTGCTTACAGCACCTAGTATGTCACCTGCTCTGACTTTCTTCTTCTTACCTGCATTGATTCGAATCCTCATGATATCCCTATGCTGTTTAGTGCCACTAGAACGATTAGATCTAGAATCATTTCTTGATCGCTCATCTTTTACCCGACGCCGGTCTTTGTCAGCACGTCCATCTCTTTTAGCATCTTTTCCTGAGATAACTTTAGCAGACGACTTATTAGTTGTATTTTGATTATGTCTTCCCTCATCAACTAACATACCACTCTCATCCATTTTAGGACCCTTTTTAGAATGGCTTCTGCTGGTGCTTGATGATTCACTTAACATATTATCAGGACCTTTTGGTACTTGATAACCTATGAAGGCTTGAATCTCTTCCCATCTTTTACGATCATGTTCCGAAACAAGGGTAATGGCTTCACCTTTTTCACCGACCCTGCCTGTACGACCGATACGATGCACATAACTGTCATCTTCTTGAGGTACGTTATAATTAATAACCAGGTCTAGTTTATCCACATGAATACCACGAGCTGCAAGATCGGTAGCTACCAATATAGGTACACGACCATCTTTGAATTCTGAAATGGATCTCAATCTATATTTCTGCGCCATATCACCATGAAGTGAGGCACATTTATATCTGGCTTTACTGAGTCTATCAGATAATTGGTCAACCTTGATTCTTGTCTTGCAAAATACGATACAACTGCTCGGTTTTTGCTGATCTAATAATCGAATCATGAGATGGAATTTCCAATCATCTGAAACCTCGTACCAAGATTGTTTTATCTGGTCTATTGGTTCTTGGTCAGACTCAACTTCTATTCTTGTTGAGTTTTCCATGTACTTATTACAGATTGATGTTATTGCCTCAGGCATCGTCGCTGAAAACAAAAGCGTCGTCCTATCATAAGGCACTCGACTAATGATTGCCTCAACTTCATCGATAAAGCCTCTTTTAAGTAACTCATCAGCCTCATCAATTACCAGATATTTGATAGCTTCTAGATTCAAGTGCTTTTTACGAATAAGATCACCTATACGACCAGGGGTACCAACCGCTACATGAACTCTTTGTTTCAATTGGCGTAACTGAATATGAATCGGTTGTTTTCCATATATTGGTAAACAACGTATTTTTTTATATCTACCAATATTAGCCAACTCTTCACATACTTGAACAGCCAATTCTCTTGTTGGTGTAATAACAAGCACCTGTGGTAAGTTCTCATCAACATCCAGGTTATGTATAATCGGTATGCCAAATGCAGCTGTTTTACCACTACCGGTCTGGGACTGAACAATCAAGTCATGACCAGCAAGCACTTGCTCTATTACGCGCTCCTGTACGGGCATCGGTTTAATATAACCCATTAAGTCCAAGGACTTACACACGTCTTCATCTATATTATATGTAGTTCTAAATTCATTAATACTATCTTTTTTCATGATTTACCTATTAACCCTTTTCATATATGATCACAAAACAGGCAAATCAGTTCATAACTGCCTGTTATATGAGATTATTAGTAGTTTATACCACTTGAAGCTTACCTATAATAACATAAATACTGATATAATTCTACCAAGGGTCCAACTAACTTGTCATTCTATCCTCAATATACTACCAAGGCAAATGCATCCCTTTTATCTGATGATCATAAAATTGCTCAAGTCTGCTAACTGTTTTTTCTGACATAGGATAATCCGCACTTCTTACATTCAAATCCAACTGCTCTAAATTCTTGTTCCCAGGAATAACGGTAGCGACTGCTTCATATGATAAACAATAGGCAATAGCGACTTGCGAAAGACTTTGTCCTTCAATGGGTATGTCTTTAATCTGGTCTACCACCCTAGCTCTAGTTGTAATGTCTGCTTGTGACCATCTACTTCTAACCCCGTCAAATGTGGAATCCGCTGTGTATTTCCCTGAAAGCCATCCCGAATCCAAAGGTATCTTTGCTATGACCACGACACCTTTCTCACGTGCCATTTCAAAAGCATGTCTGGCGTCTTGATGTAAGATATTAAAAAAAGCCTCTATGACCTGCCCCTCTGTATGGGTCATATAAGAAATCATTTCAGCACTATTTTCAAGGGATGCACCATACGCCAGGATTTTGCCCTCTTTTTTAAGCTGCTCTAATACCTCATAATGCTCATTATGACTACCATCAATGTATTTCTTTTCTGGGCTATGAATCAGAATGGAATCCACATAATCTGTTTTAAGTCTTTTCAAACTGCCCTCTAAAGATTCTCTTATATAATCTGCACTATAATTTGTTTCACCGGCGTGGGTATGTCCAAACTTAGTGTTGATGGCAATCTTGCTTCTGTTGATATTTTTAAGGGCTTCGCCTAGCAATCGCTCGCTGGCGCCTTTACCATAATTAGGTGCCGTATCAAAAAAATTCTCACCCATATCAAGGGCTTCATGTACTAGATTAATTGCATCATGATCTGTCATAGAAGACCAAGCTATCGGATTACCTAGTTGCCAAGCACCAAATCCAATCTCGGATATTTTGGGGCTTTTACTGGTATAATGGTTATATCTCATGGTTCGCCTCTTTCCTCAAATTAGTCTCAAATAGTATCACTGTCATATAATTTATTATATACCTTTAAGCCCACTTGATGTCAAATTTTTGATGGCTATATAATGGTTTTAATGAATAATAGTATGATAGTTGTTCGATAGTTATTACTTGTTGCTTACTTGTTGCTTACTAGTCGCATGCTGTATATTGTTTGTTGTTTGTTGCTTGTTGTTTGTTGTTTACTAGTTACTTGATAGTTAGATTTGTAGTACTATTAAGACTATGCGTTATGGTAATTATCTACATGTACACTTGGATATATTACAATAATTATACTAAAAAAACAGATATATCCCACCGCAAACTGTAGGGCGCATACATATCTGTTTCTATTTTATACTTTTTAGCCACTCTTAAAACTGACTAATAGCTACTCTAATTCACCCGCTGTGTAGAAACCAGAATCGATAAGAAGCTCTCTATAATTATCAATATCTACAACTTGCGCCTTACATGAAAATGTAGGTACAATTTTTACACCATTGTCGAATGTCACCGTGTCATTTACAGGTGGCTCATCGTGATTCATAATTGCATCAACCATATAGGGGGATGTCAACTTTTCGGGATACTATTTTAACCATAGACACTCATAAGGATACATATGCAAAATAGAATCCATGCACCTTATGATCCTGCCGGTGATCATGTCCACTAATTCATCAAGGTCATGATTCGGATTAATTGTATTAGTCAAAATGACCTGATTATTCTCACTGAAATTAAACAAGCAGCTGAGCTTGTTATCTTGATGATTTTTTGTAAAAGCATAGATATGTAGATTACCCACATCGATAATCTGTACATCTATCTTGCCACTCATAAGCGGCTCGCTCTTTCGTAACTCAATTATTTTTTTAGTAAACTGAAATATAGCACCTTCATCAGTTGAAATATCATTTCTTTTATTAGCCCTATCCCAGTCAAAGAAAGGCCGATGAACCCATCTTCCATCACCAGCTTTGTGAGGGTCTTCTTTATAAGTCTGATCATTAATGGTAGCTAGTTCATCACCCGAATAGAGTAGCGGTATACCTCTATGTGAAAATATGAGTGCCGTGACTAACTTGATTCGACTAAGTGCTACGTCCCTACCCCTACTGTCCGATTCATATATGGCTTTTTCAAGACCCATAAGTGAAGCGAGTGTACCATTGGTTCTGGCGTCATGATTGCTTGGATTGTACTGATATGACTCACCTTTAGAAAATGATCCTTCATAATTACCTGTATAAAAATTAATCAGAAATTGCTTATGATCATATGGATGCCATCCAAACTCTCTTATGGCACTCTCATTAAATCCCCAGCCGATATCATCATGACATCTTATATAATTCATAAAACAAATGGTACGGGGCACAATAAAATCTCGGTTATCAATCTGCAACAATCTTGTATCTCTTGTTGCAATTGCGCCAAGTATATTAACCATAAAGTTAGCGTTATATAATATATCGCACTCTACGGCTTCATCTGTTCCAAAGTATTTAATTATCTCGTGAGGCTCAACAATAGCCTCACCTAAAAGGGCAAGCGAAGGGCAAACAATCCGTTTAACCAGATGAAACATCTTCATTAATTGGTGAACACCAGCCAGATTTCTACAGGTCGTTCCAACTTCCTTCCACATGAAGGCAATTGCGTCTAAGCGTATGATATTGACACCCATATTTGCTAGATTCAGCATGATATCAATCATCTGCTCAAATACATAGGGATTCTTGAAATTCAGATTCCATTGGAAATCACTGAATGAAGTAAATACCCATTTGTCAATTTCGTGTTTATAGGTGAAATTGCCAGGATGTTTATCTGGTAATACGTCAGGTATATGGGGGTCATATAGATCTGGTATCTGCCGGGTATCATACATTTCATACATCTGTTGATAAGTTTCTTCACCAGCTAATGCTTTCTTAGCCCATAGGTGAGTGTCCGCTGTATGATTCAGTACATAATCAATGCATACAGCAATGCCCGCATGTCTGAAGGCATCTAATATATGGGTAAAATCTGTTAAAGTACCTAACCTGCGATTAACGTCACCATAGTCTTCAACAGCATAACCACCGTCATTTTCACCTGCTCTTGGTTTCAGCAGGGACATTAAGTGTACATAGGTAATTCCCAATTCCTTCAAATAAGGAATCTTAGCCTCTAAGGCTTTTAAATCACCGGCAAATAGGTCCACATATAACATCATGCCAACCATATCTTCGCCCATGAACCAATCTTCATTTCGATGATCTAAGGCTTTTAATTCACCAGACCTCTCACCGATTCTGATTTCAAGGACTTCAAGCAGTGCTTGAAATGTTACCTCTGACCCACCAATTGGGTCATATAGGTCAAAATACAATTCTTTTAATTCTTCTAATAATTGCTTAGTACGCTCACTATCCATACCGACCTCTATTATCATTTCATTATCAATATCTAGTCACTCATAACTGCTCACTCAAGACTGTCCATTCTACCGACTCATGTCAATTCCACATGTTAAGTCCTCATTCAGGTCCTCGTATCAATTCCTCATGTGAATTCCTCATGCCGCGATATAGGTACTACCTTCAGTGTTTACCATGATACATCATATGAATTGTACCATCAACTTGTATAGGAC
>JAQICP010000166.1 GCA_027858555.1 Vallitaleaceae bacterium | reverse complement strand
CCTTCATAATAATTAGGTTCTATCATATCACCATTCATCTGTCCATGAAGCTCGTATAGGATAATCATAACATTCAACTGTTCATATGATTTCATCAAGATGATTGGTTCTTCAGATTGCGTGAATTCTGTGTCAATGACTACGTTATTCTCATTGAGTAAAGCAGCTATATCCATGGTTTGAATAACACGATCATTTTTAATCATAGTGATTGTATCTGATTCTATTTCAAGAGTCCATTCGTTGTCGGTTATACTGATAAACTGGTTTTCTTCATATACACGCAACTGCACGAAGTGGTCATAACCACTAATGTCAATAATTTGAGACGGTGTATAAGAGAAGTCCACATAAGTAGAACGATCATCATTTGAATAATAATCACCATAATAAGTGAAACCAAATACATCTTGCATATCGCTCATTTTAAAATCCTTTGATAAACCAGATACCCGGTCAAAATCATTTTCTGTCTCGAGATAACTGAGGATACTGCTCATATTACTTCTTGTTGCTTCATCTAAGTTATCGATTGGTGTAATGACACCATTATCTAGCATGTGATTGTCTTCTAATATCACTTCAAGTCGGTTAGCTTGACTACCAGCACTTACTGTAAAACCATTAACCGGTCCAACCATGGCGATTATAAAGATCACAATAAAACTGATAATTATATATTGAGTGGGTCTTTTTTTAGCTACAATCAGGTAGATAGCTGAGGTGACTAACCATACCCACGCCAGTACAACAAGGTATCTTAGTATAGTGATGCCATAGGCGTTAATTCGAATCGTAATGCTGGCAATCAACATAGCTAGTGGTACAAGTATGGCAATGGGCAGATATTTTCTAAACAGCTTGGTCCAAGCGCTTGTAAGTTCCAATGGCTTGATGATGATCAGAAGTATCATACTAATAAAACCATACCAGGTGACCAGATGACTCACGATGCCTTCAGGCCACTGCCAAGTGAAAATAATTCGTATAAGATAAGCATACAAGACGACCGTGTAAACGGTCACAAGTGGCATAATAATTGAAAGAAATAGAACCCGCAATACTACCGGGTAAGTGAAATTTTCCAGGTTATCAGATAGCATTGGAATACGACCAAGAAAATAAGTCAGTCCAAATACACCTACAGCAGTTATAAAAGTGTCGAAATATAGTTCACCTTTAATGTTAAGATTAAACAACTGATCGATCGTAAATATGATAGCAATTACACCTAGGTATAATACCAAGGTGTACAGATAAGTAACAAAGAAAGAAGTCGCTAACTTGATGATATAAAGACCATAGTTCTTACGGCTCGGTAAATACTGAATAATAGTAATTAACAGATAGGCAATGGCTGTAGTAAACGCATAGCGGATCATAAAACTCTGAGTTTTATCAATGGGCATCAGCCTGAAAAACACGGAACCATAAGTGATCAGTAAAAGAGCACTAATGATTCTATAAAGGACGGATGGTTTCATACGTTCTTGAATCAGTAATAATATGATGGATAGGGGTATCCCTAGTGCCAGTACATAGGATAGTTTTATGAGTACCAGATTTTGAAAATTATTGGCATGATTATTCATAATCATAATGACAACAAAGCTAGTTGAAATCAGTATGGTTTCTGGAAAACGCCTAAGGCTACTTATTAGGATACTACCGATTTTTTTGATTGAAATGAGTAATTTATTCATGTATAATTCGCCTCCTAGAAGTCATTATCAATAACGACTTCTAACTATATCATACGCCTTAAAACCTTTATATTCAAGGTACAATAAGGACTGACGGTGTGGGGTTGACAGGGTTAGGCTTATCATGTAAAATGGTAAGTAAGTATTTACTAACTATCATAAGAATGGGCATTGACACTACTATTCAACTATCAACAACCACCTCTGACAATGGCATCTTAGAGGATACTATTATCAGCTCAGAGGACACGAAAGGACAGATATGGATAAATCAATTATTACGATTACAGGTGCTACAGGTTATATCGCTTCATGGATTGTCCATGATTTATTAAAAACAGGTCATGAAGTCAGAATTACAGTCAGGAACAAATCACAGGTTGAGAAGTATCAACATCTCCTAGATATCGAAAAAGAGTCAGAAGGCAAGTTAGTTGTGTATGAAGCAGACTTACTGAAAGAAGGCTCTTTTGATGAGGCAGTGAGTGGCGCAGACTATGTTATGCATACCGCATCACCATTTCTACTGGATGACAAGAATGATCCTCAAAAGAATCTAGTGGATCCAGCAGTAAATGGAACAAAGAATGTCCTAGGCGCTGTTAATCGATCAGGTTCAGTGAAGCGAGTAGTTCTAACAAGTAGCCTTGCTGCAATCTATGGAGACAACAAAGACATGGTAGATCAAGGCTTGTCAACATTAGACGAAACTATATGGAATACCACAAGTACCATCAATAATGGTGCATATAGCTATTCAAAGACTGAAGCAGAAAAAGCAGCATGGGCTATGATGAAAGAACAGAAGGACTGGAGTCTGGTAACCATTCACCCTGGTTTTGTCCTTGGACCTTCTTTGACCAAAAGAATCGATTCAACCAGTATTAATACAGTGCTAAGGATTCTTCACGGTGAAATAAGCATTGGCTCACCTGATCTTGCATTCATATTTTCAGATGTTAGGGATATCTCTAAAGGACACATTTTAGCTGCATTTACAGAGAAAGCCAATGGTAGATATATCATAGCTAATGAGTCGGGCAACTTACTCACCCTTGGTAAAATTATTGGCGCAGCATATGGAGATACCTATAAAGTACCTAAGAGACTAGTACCAAAATGGCTAGTATGGTTAATTGCACCAACAATAGGATTCACCAGATTATATGTTAAGAACAATATTGGCTATCCAATCAGTTGTGATAATAGCAAAAGCAAGAAGGAACTTGGTATGACTTATCATATGCTTAAAGAAACAATTATTGATCATGTTGAACAACTTAAAAATGATGAACTGATATAGCTATGGTAGAAAGGATACAACTATGCAAAACCTATCCTCAAAAGAACGATTAATAAAAGCCACAGTAGAAGCCATCTATGAAAATGGTTTACATAGTGTCACCACGGCTAAGATTGCTAAAAAGGCAGAACTGAGCGAGGCGATGATCTACAAACATTTTGGCAGTAAAGACGATATGATTGTAGAGACATTTATGAGTATAAAAGAAGCCTTGAACAGTGCGGTAGAAGCTAGTATAGATACGGGTAAATCCTACGAGGCACAATGTTATGATGTGTGGTTAGGGCATATTGTATTTTTTGTTGAACACGAAGCATATCTTAGAATGATTGCTCAGTTTGAACAATCTAATTATATGACAGAAGCCATAAGAACTACTTGCTTGGTTAAGATCAGTACCATACTTAATCTGTTTGAAAAAGGCATTGAACTTGGGGTCTTTAAGCCGGCACATATAGAGATTGTAAGTGCATTTTTCTTTGCACCCATATTGGCACTTTCCGATTCGTTTATACACAAGCGCTTGGTGATGGATGAAGCGACCCTTAAGTTGGCATTTGACTCAACCATGAAGGCACTAGGGTGATAAACATAGTAGAAGTGGCCATTGATATTGATTAGATTAGAAATAAAGGACAGTTCTTATAATGAACTGTCCTTTGCTGTATTAAGCTTTAGTTGTATAATAATAGAAGTATACGTTGTTGCATATAAGATATAGTTGTATAACAATAGAACTATCCTTTGGATTATACATTAATAGTGAATAATGAGGTAATTGACTATCACTGGATGTAGTAATATGGTACAACGATGAAACTAGCCATTGCTTCATGTAGTATTATTGAATAATGACAAAGTACTATCACGGCTAAGTTTATTGCTGATTATTTATTTGGAAAGGGAGCCTAGTATGCCCCGAATCAATGATCTGCCAACTTGTGATCCAATTGAAGAGGCTGCGGATTTGACCAATTTATCAAGTGCTGAGTCAGTTTTACGGGTGCTTTTTTTAGGCTTTGCCTTAGCGGTAGGTTTCTTAGCTGAACTAGTAGTTTTTTTTGCTTCAGCTTTTTCTTGTTCAGCATCCGCAATGGCTTCTTTATCCGCTTTAGAACGCAACATCTCATAGGCAGACGACCTATCAACGCTCTGATTATACTTTGTACCAAGATAAGACATACCGATATAGCGTTTAAGACCTTCTGCGTCAGCGGCAGGTCCTATTTTACTTTTTGGTGGCATAATATAGGCACGTTCAACAATACTGGGGATGCCTTTTTCATCAAGAAAAGATATGAGTGCTTCTCCAAGACCTAACTGGGTAATAACCTCAGCGGTATCGAAAGCTTCATTCTGCCTAAAAGTATCAGCGGCAACTTTCACAGCTTTTTGATCTTTTGGTGTATAAGCTCTTAGGGCGTGTTGGATACGATTACCAAGTTGTCCAAGTACTGATTCTGGAATATCAAGAGGATTCTGCGTGATGAAATAAATGCCGACCCCCTTGGAACGAATCAATTTGACTACTTGTTCGAATTTTGCCAGTAAGTATTTGGACATATCGGAAAATATCAGATG
>JAQICP010000158.1 GCA_027858555.1 Vallitaleaceae bacterium | reverse complement strand
GCATCGTTTCTGATATTATTATGAGTACAGCATTTCTTATGATGGGTATCACATTCTATGTCTTGCTGAAATCAGTGAACAAATATGTGGCACTGGTGATGTTGGTGTTCAACATTATCGGGGTACCAATCATGTGTCTTAATCTGATGAGTCAATATGCACCACTTTTATTACTTAGTGGAGCTGATTATTTATCCGCATTTTCAGTAGATCAACTCAATGCTTTAGTATTATTCTTTATGAATATGCATCATTATGGCTACATCTTAGCGACTATATCTTATGGGACTTATTTATTGCCACTTGGCTATCTTGTGTACAAATCAGGATTCATGCCAAAGATACTCGGCATCATGTTAATGATTGGTGCATTTAGTTGGCTAGGCGATCTTTTCACAAAATTTCTTATTGCAGATATGAACAGTACCATTTCGACCATTATTCAGATACCAGAGAGTATTGCTGAATTCTCATTTTTCTTCTGGTTAATAATCAAGGGTGCAAGGGAATAAGAATCAATAATTATTTTCAAAGTAGGATTTTCTATAATAATTTAGCAATCACAATTCAAAGGAGTGAACACATATGGAAATCAATAATTTTAGTAAGATTAAAAAAACAGCAAGTATATTTAGGAAGATCATTCAAGTGTTATTTTGGATATTTATAGTTGCAGGAGCAATACTCATGTTAATTGAAATAGGCGTTGCAATGGTACCAGAAAAATATTTTGTGTTATCTGATTTCTATAAGGGGAACTTAACATTTGGTATTAGCGGTCTATTCGAATATGATTTTGCTACAAGACTTGGACAAGATTTAATATTCAAACCTGCTTTATTAGTGTTGTTACCAACACTTGTGTTAAACCTAGTATTTTATATCATCAATTTTAAGCAGGTACAGGCAATCCTAAAAACAATCATAGTGGATAGACCCTTTGCTGAAGAAAATGCTCGTAGCCTTTTTGTAATGAGTGTGACGTTTATTGTCGGATCATTTGTACTTAATCTAGCAAGCAATCTTGTTTTTATCAAGATATTATCCATGCTTGGGGTTGGTGGCATTAATTTTGATTTTACACCTAATTTCTCCATGCTTTTCACAGGGATTCTTCTGATCATACTTAGTGGTGTATTTAGATATGGCAATTACTTACAAGACGAATATGATTCAACAATATAAGGCAGGTGACAGATATGGGAATAATTATCAGACTAGATAGAGTTTTAGCGGACAGAAAGATGCAACTAAGCGAACTATCAGAAAAGGTTGGCGTCACAATGGCCAATCTTTCAAATCTCAAAACAGGTAAAGTCAAGGCAATCAGATTCTCAACCCTGGAAGCCATATGTCGGGAGTTAAAGTGTCAACCTGGGGATTTATTGGAATATACAGAAGACGAGTTGTAGGAACAGATCAACGACAAAAACAGTAAGGAGAAAATAATATGAATCAATCAATAACAAAAGACTATAGGAAAAATGCCATAGCAGGTGGTACACTACTTCTTTTAGCAATTATTACAGGTATCTTAAGTGTAGCATTTAATGTGACAATGGATGAGCAGAATTATTTGAGTAAAGTCGCTGCTAATGAGACAAGTCTTATTATTAGTACACTATTAATTATGGCAATGGCCTTTGCCTGTGCAGGAATCGCCATCTCATTTTACCCGGTTTTGAAACGATATAGTACCTCTTTAGCACTAACATCAGTTGCATGTCGAGTGGCTGAAGCCATATCGTTTTTGGCTTTAACGGCTTTCACTTTTTCAATACTATCCGTTAGTCGACTTTATACTGAAACTACCGGTAGTGAAGCTGATAACCTTGAAACCATAGGACGCATACTGAACATATCAGGTGATCATTTTGGTGCCATTATGGCATCTACCGCCTTCGCAGTTGGCGCATTCATATACTATTATATATTCTATCGCACGAAGCTAATACCAAGATGGGTATCTATCTGGGGCATGATTGCTATGATGGGCTATCTGGCAGCCGTGATGGCAGTTATATTTGGTGCTGAGAGTTTTTCAGCATTAATTGTGGTATTGAATCTACCTACACTTGGTAATGAATTATTCTTAGGTGTTTGGCTAATTGTCAAAGGATTTGACCAAAAGGCAATACATGCAATCGCTTAATGCCTTGGGCTAACATGAATTTATAAGAGCATATAAGTAGATTGCTCATAAACTTAAATTATAACGCTATATAGGTGGTTAGTGATTAGAGTAGTGATTAAGCTAAGTGGGTAGGATGATGGAATGGATATACAATCGAAATAGTAATTGCGAGAGATAGCTAGATAACAGTTATCTCTTTTTTATTGTTGTTGGGCAAGGTGCCTCAAAACAGAGTCTAACTTCTTCATCACAGTTTTTTCTTGAGAAATGAC
>JAQICP010000142.1 GCA_027858555.1 Vallitaleaceae bacterium | reverse complement strand
AAGCATAACCACCTGAATAGCCTTCACGAAGACCATGGTATACTACATCATAATTCTCGGAAGCTACTGAAATCACAGATGATTGAACGGCATCTCGAACACCTTGAGCTATCATCTGTAATCTCAAATATTCACTGACTACAGAAAAAACAAGTAGCAAGACAAGCACAACTACCACCGCCTGTATTGCTACATTTCCATCTTTATTCTTAAGGACTTTTATCATTTCCAATACACTTCCGATCTGCCCGATGCCTTAGCAGTTAATGTTATTGGATAGGAACCAAATTCAAAGAATCCAATATCTACAACCCTCATAACAGTAACAGTGAATTCATCATTCAACTGAACCCTACCAGAAGTAGACCAAGTAATCGTTGGATTAATCTTCATCAAAGCTTCAAGCTCATTTGCCTTGTTATTGGTTACACTTCCTATACTTCCTTCAATTTCTGCTACTCTTGCTAACTCATTTGCAAAGGTATTTAATTCATTCTTCGCAACAAAAACTGGGAATACTTTCATCCCAAGTGCTATTACAAGTAATGCAACTAGAAGAATAACAACAGCATCAATATAACCTTCACCACGTTTGTCTTTTAATATTTTAAGCATCCATTCACCTCCACTTTAGAACATCTTTCCTAGGGTACTTATGATCTCTATAAACATCACGGATAGATACATCAACATAAAACAAAACAACATGGCAAAAGAATACTTTCGTATTTTACTTGGTCGTTTCATCGCTAATGTTTTTAATCTTTGTATCTCCATCTGCTTTAAGTCATGAGTTAGCATTTGAAAATACACAACACCATCATCTCCACGTAGTACCCCAATTAAGCCTCTCATAACATCTGATAATCTAGAACTACCAATCCTTGCTTCAAATCTAGTAATCGCTGACTCATAGCTTCCCGACTTCATATCTGCTACTGTAACTTCTAGTTCTTTTTTAAAGCTTGGTCCTGCATTTAGTTTATAGGTTTCAAGGATTGATACTACATTTCTACTGGCTTTGAATTCTTGTGTTAATGTAGCCACAAACCTTGGAAGTTCATACTCTATATCCTCTCGCCTTTCTTTAACTGCATCATCTGCACTTTTTATTTCCTTAAAATAAGTGGCTATAGAAAGAAAAAGGATTACTGGAAACAGCAACGGAAAGATTAATAATGCTGGTACTATAAAAATAAGTGTTAAGCCCGCTTTCACCCATGCTCTAGCTATATAAGTCTCTGGTGAAAGTTTAATATCTGCCGACTTCAATGTTGCCGCTAATTTTCGCTTATTGTATTCCGTCAACTTGATAAAACGGCCTACTTTCATTGATATCTCGTTAATGAATACTTCAAAATTCTTAGCCTTTTTCTTTTCTCTTCGATCAACTGTAGCAATCGCTTTAGTTGCTCTATTTGTTGGCAATTTAAGTACATCTGCTAGGAGCATATAGAGCCCTATTGCAAGCAAAACTGTAAATACAGATAAGATTTGTATCATTACTTCACCCCCTCCTATCTCCGATATTCAATCGGTTTACTCAATCTAACAACGCCTGCAATGGATACAAAAAGTATGCTTCCACATATAGCTAAAACAATTTTTCCCAAAGTATTAGTCGTCAAGGTGTCATACCAATCTCTGTTCAGAAAATACATCAAAGGTATATTACCCACTAATAGAACCGCCATGGAGATAAATTCCTTTACTGGTTCAAACAAAAGATAATCCAGTTCAGCCGACACGATCCTCATATCTGAAAGCTTACTTACAATAGGTATCAAAGTACTTTTTAGATTCTTATCTTCTTGGCAATCAATTACAGCGCTCACCCATTCATGAAAGACCGGACTATCTATCTTTTCTGTTAGTCCTGAAAGTGCAACCTTGATATTGGAATTAATCAGTTTTGTTTGCATTAAAAAAGCTTTAAACACGTCATAAACTGGCGGATTAATATAGTCAATATTTTCATCAATCGCTGTTATAATACTTTCGCATCTTAGAAACGATGTTGTAATAATTGAAAGTGTTGTTTCAAGTTCATTGTTCAACTCCTTCTTCCACTTGATTGCTATAAACTTAATGTACCAAAAAGGCAATAAGGCAAACCCAATTGCAAAGACTGGTAAAATAAATAAGTTATCCATTACAATCGCAAAAAAAGCACCAACTACCCTAAGAATTAGGGACAAAATAATCATCATGGTTAATCGGTGTTCTTTACCTGTGGCTGATAGAATAGTACTGGTTTCATCCATTAACTTTTTCCAACCATGTTTCTTTTTCTTAGAACTTACTGCTTGAACTTTACCTTGAATAGATTCATCTCGCCTTTTTAAATGGCTTGCCGCTTCTTCAATAAACATCAACGGAGTCATGCCAAATATAAAAAACAAACCTACAACCATTGCTATAAAGGCTATGAATATCACTGAATTCATATCACTTCACCTCCCTATCATCTATTCTTACAGGTGATAAAAAACGAAAAAGAAAGTGTTTTGGCATACCATTTTCCAATAACCTTTTTTGCATGTTTTCAGATATATCTGACGCCTTTTCATAGTGTCCTATAATCTTTTGTTTACCATCAATGGTTTTACTATCAGTAATATTAAACTTATAAAGAGTTTTAATCTCACGATTACCATCTTCATCAATACAACATTCCGTAATCTCCATGATATGACGCGAATTATCCTCTAGTCGTTTACAAAAAGCCACTATTGGAAAAGCTTCTGTTACAAGATTATAGAGTGTTCGTTCTGCCATATCATATCGTTGTTTACACAGTGTTACCATTCTATAGTAAGTTGAAATACAGGAGCTTGCATGAATAGTGGTTGTTACACCATGACCAGTACGTGCTGCTTCTTGTGCAAAAAAGGCTTCCTCTGATTTCATCTCTGCCACACATATATAATCAGGATTTACTGTAAGACCAGTTTCTAGAAGTTTGGCCATTGTTATGTTTTGTCTAGGGTCATCACTATGTCTTGTAATGGTATGGATCACATTATTGATGACTTCGTTCTTCTCATTCCTCTTAACAAGGTTAAACTCACGGGTACCATTTTCAATGGTGTAGATTCTCTTATTATCAGGAAGTGTTGAGAGTATCCAACTCATAAGTGTTGTTTTTCCACTTGAGGTTGCTCCAGTTAAACACATACTTTCACCGTATCTATGAGTAAGACTTAAAAAATCCAACATCTCTTCATTGGCTGTTTCATGTTTTATAAAATCTTCTTTTTCTAACTTTCTCGGATTGACAATCCTAATAGATACAGCTACCCCAACATTATTATCAATGACACCTTGGCCCAGTACCGTAATTCTAATCTTCTCTGATAAGTGGCCTACAACAATCGGTTGTGAACTATCTAGAATCATACCTGATTTATGGAGTAGTCGTCTCATAACATCCACTGCATGGGAAGGTGAATTAAAGTGTTCGTTTATTGGTATAACCTCGCCTGTTGAATAAGTTACCTTAATATCGTTCCAAGAGTTGACATTTATTTCCTCTATATCATTTCTAAACAGATACTTTGTGAGAAATGAATACTCTGCCATTTCGCAGTAAAGTGCTACTACTAAATCATCATGGCTCATATCTTCTACTGCAAGTGAATAGTCCATTAAGTACTTAGTAATATAAGCCTTAATCTGATCTTTCTGCCTATCTGCATCATCGGTTATCAGTAACGCGTACTTATCAGAGATATAACCTTGAACTTCATGAAGAATATCATCAAAATCTCGTATGTTCTGAGCAGATTCAAACAAACTTGTATTCATTACTCCTCACCTCTTTTCTTAAACAGCTCAATTATTGGTTTTATCCTTTTTTCTATTACCTTCTTTGGTTCTTTGATTTTCTTTGTTTTCTTTTCATCTTCATCAACAAATAGTTCAACAATTTTATTTACTTCAGTAACAT
>JAQICP010000121.1 GCA_027858555.1 Vallitaleaceae bacterium | reverse complement strand
TCTTAATCCATCTTCTATCATTATATTTGGGTCCAACTTTGTAATATCATCAAAATAAGGAAAGTGTACAAGTATATATTCTGCATCCGTTTTAGCTAAGTCCCTCATTTCAGATTCTAATTGCTCCCATGCCAACTTTGTATCATTATGTACACTCTCAATGAGATCATACTTACTTTCCCCCCTTAGTAAAGGACTATGTATGCCAAAAGAAATATCTGTCTTCGACTGAATAACACTTAAAAACTCATCAAAATCCTCAAGTCTTGAAAACTCACCTATCTCAATATGGTTTATATCTTCCCAAAATAATTCTAAAATTAATTCTCTGTCAGATAATATCGTACTACCACTAGATCCTAATTTGATTGGCATATATATTTCTCCTTTAAAAAATCTAATGAGTAATTTCATCTAACGGTTGCGGTTTGCGATGCCAGTGAGCTTACAGGACCCGCTCATGCTTACGCATAGTTGCTAATGCGGGTCCGCCTCGGTTAGCGAACTGAGTATCGTAAAACGCGTGTTAGATGATGTTGTTAATTGCCAGCTGCCAATTACTATGATATTTAAGTCTCACTTCAGATTTCTTCTAATCATATTAATTAACCACTTTTTCTCACCTGGAATATTCTCCCTGATTCTTGCTCCAGCTACAATTGGTAACCAACTCCTAATTTCTTTAACCGTCACATTGTTTAGCTCACAGTACCTCTTTAAATAGGCCCTCTTAGTCCTGAAGAGTATAACCCTAACTATTAGTTTTAAAGTATAAGGAATCCCATGTAATGAATATGGTGTTTCCAACATTATCATTGACCTACATACATCTGCTATAGGATTTCCTTGTGAAGCTCCCATCCAATCAATTACCTTATATTCATCATTCGAGAGCATAACATTGCCAAGGTGTAAATCCCCATGACAAATATAATCCCCATAAACCAAATCCTTAGCCATCTCCTGTAATCGATTAGTCCATTCCCCCAAAATATCTCGAGACTCTTCTATTGCATTAAAATAGATATCTTTTTGTAACGGTAGATTATCTACTACAATTTTATGCATATGTGAGTGAATGTCTGCTAAAGCAACACCAAATTCGATACAACGGGATACTTTAGCTTTCAAAAGTTCACTTAATTCATTACCATACGCTCTGTCATAAACAATACCTTTTCTACCATCATAATCTATAATCTCATATGCCCTTGGTGCTGATTCATACAGTTCTCCAACTGAATGAGCCAAGTTATACTCATAATCTACCCACTCGTTCGGGATATGTGAATAAAACAACTTCAGAACATACTGTCTATCAATCTCATAAACTTCAGCAGTCATTCCTTCGCCTAGCTTTTCTTTAACTTCCATGATCCCCTCTTTTCGTATGATTAATCGCCTACAAACATAGTTGTGTATTGTCCCGTATCTAAAAACAAAAATTAACAATTTCATCTAACGGTTGCGGTTTACGATGCCAGTGAGCTTACAGGACCCGCTCACGCTTACGTATAGTTGCTAATGCGGGTCCGCCTCGGTTAGCGAACTGAGTATTGTAAACCGCGTGTTAGATGATGTAATTGATGGCCTAAATTAATCATTCCAAATAATTATGTCCTAAAATAATACCTTTCTAATAATGTATTCTTGTTTTTATATATTCTTTTACTATTGTTTCATCTTCACTATAATCTATCAAATCTGCACTAATGGATGCATAAGCAATCATACGACCACTAGCTAAATAACCATCATCATCTTTAAAAATTTCTTTGGGTGTCGTGTCGATATCAAACTGATCATACATATCTGGTGCTAAATAGAAAAAATCAACTTGATAATATTTGAGATTATTGTCTATGGCATATGTTTTTATAAACTCGTAGATTCTATCCGCTTCAAGTTCAATATCGATTTCTTCTAAGGAGAATATATACAAATACGCAAAAAAACCACCACCAGCTTCAGGATCCTTCCTATTATGTATCATCTCATCTAAGCTCATAGTTAAAGTATCCTCACCACCGCTTACCATGAATGATACCTCTAATGGAGAATAATATTTCTCAAAATCATCCTGAGCTAACTGACTTAATTCAGCATCCCACCGCACATTATGGTAATCACTAATAATATCCCCTCCATTGGTGGGGTACCATGTCACCATACATTCAATACCATCCTCAGATATAGCAGTTGCCTCAAACCACTTCATACCATAGTCTCCAGTTTTTTGCTCCAGATCTTCGAAGTCAAATTCTTGTTCATAGGTATCTTCCATATACTCACTCATGACTTCTATCACTTCTTTGTCTTTATATGGTAAGTCACACCCTGTACTGCATAGATATATCAGTATTACTAATGCTATCATGATATATTTAATTCTTCGCAAACTGAAAACCTTCAATATATGTTCCCCCATACTTCTTTAATCTAATCAATTATTTCATCTAACGGTTGCTGTTGACGATGCCAGTGAACCTACAGTGCTTGCTCATGCTGTGAGCTTGCGAACTGCTAATGCAAGTGCGCCTAGGTTGGTGAACTGAGTATTGTCAAAAGCGTGTT
>JAQICP010000112.1 GCA_027858555.1 Vallitaleaceae bacterium | reverse complement strand
GTTTTGCTTATTACAATGTCAGTTTAAAGGATTGGGTTGTTGAAACTGGAGAATTTCAGATTATGATCGGTGCTTCTATAAAAGACATTAGGCTAAGTGAGGGCGTAACAGTTAATACCACTAGTGATTTTGATGAGACCAAGAATAATCGACAATTGGAGATGCCGTCTTACTATACCCTTGATAATTATTTTGACATATGTGATGAAGAGTTTTTTGAAGTCTATGGCAAAGAAATAGACTTTAGCGTTTATACAATCAAACCATTCACAAGAAACTCAACATTTGATCAGATTCGTGCGAATTGGATCGGTAATATAGTTTTCAAAAAGATTATCAAGGCAACCAATAAACGTCTCATGGATAATCCAAAGCAAGCCCGAATGATGCAATCTGTCATAAAAGAAATGCCACTTCGTAATATGATTATGCTCGGGAGTGCCATTAATGGCTACAACACAGTTGATGGGTTTATCCTGTTGATGAATGGCCATTTCTTTAAAGGTATAATAAAGATGTTACAAAAGGTTAAGTGATAATGATTATCAATTAACTTGACAAACAGCCGCATATATGGCATAATAGAACTAATAAAGCAGACGACAATTCAATTAATATAGATAGTATATATATGGAGGCAAAATTATGAAAGACGAAAAATCAAAAGCACACGGTTCGAATATTAATGAGGCGTGGACTAACGTTCACCATTTAGAACCAGAGACTAACGTACCAATCCCTCGTGAAGATGCAGTTGAAGATGCAAAAGAGTGGATTGAGGAGAATGAATTATAAGATTGAAAGATAATGATGGCTGTTGCACCTAAGGTGTAACAGCCTTTTTTATGGGTTTAATTATTAAACTAAGTCACGGACACTTCACTTTTTTACATATCATGCTATAATAATCAAGTGACAATATTATGAACTTGAAGGGAGCATATGGTTATATGCAAACGAATATGCAATATAGAAAAGTACCAAAAACCGGTGAAATGATATCAGTTCTTGCTTTTGGATGTATGCGTTTTCCGACTACTGGAGGCAAGATTAATGAAGAAGAATCGAAGGCATTATTATATAAAGCAATTGATTTAGGTGTTAATTATCTAGATACGGCCTATCCATACCATGGCGGACAAAGTGAAAGTTTTCTAGGAAGGGTTTTAAAAGATGGCTATCGGGAAAAGGTTAAGATAGCGACAAAACTACCCGTATGGAATGTCAAATCTAGAGAAGATATGGATAAGATATTAAACAAACAACTAGAAAAATTACAAACAGAGACTATCGATTTTTATCTGTTACATATGCTAATGGGCACAGAGTCATGGGAACGCGCCAAATCCCTAGGGGTCATTGATTTTTTAGAAGATGCTAACGCTGCAGGTAAGATTAAAAACATCGGTTTCTCATACCATGGCAATGCAGAAGAATTTAAGACTATTATTGATGATTACGACTGGGTGTTTACTCAGATACAGTTTAATTACCTAGATACGCATTCTCAGGCAGGGACTGAGGGCCTTAAGTACGCGGCAGCTAAAGATATAGCTGTTATGATAATGGAACCCCTGAGAGGCGGCAATCTCGCAATTAAGGTACCTAAAGAGGTTCAAAAAGAGTGGGATGTGTCAGACAAGGATTGGTCTCCAGCTTTATGGTCTCTCAGATGGATATGGAACTTTGAAGAAGTCTGTACAGTTTTATCAGGCATGAACGTGGATACGTTTATTGATGAGAATGTGCGTGGTGCCAATGAGGCACTAGCAAACAGTTTTTCTAAGGATGATCTTGACCGGGTGGACAGAGTTAAGAAAATATACGAGACATTGATGAAAGTCCCTTGTACGGCATGTGGTTACTGTATGCCATGTCCGGCTGGTGTTAATATTCCACTGTGCTTCTCCTATTATAATGAAAAGTATTTGTTTAGAAAAAAACATACCAGATATATGTATTTAGGGACGCAAGGCGGTATGATCGGTGATAAGAAGAGTGTAGCTTCCCTATGCTATGAGTGTGGTAAATGCGAGAAGGTTTGTCCTCAACACATACCAATTATTAAATCACTTAAAAATGTGAAAAAAGAATTCGAGGGTATCTTGTACCCAATCATGTACTGGTTTGCAAAAACATTCCTTAGACGTTCTAAACCACATAAAAAGAAATAGCTATGAATTATAGCAATAAAGTATAGCTAGTATGCTGGTAAAAGTGTGTTGAAGTATGGCGTTAGAGTTGAAGAAGTGCTGTACCATAGGCAGTAGCAATCGTTTTAAAGGGTATGCCCGTTTGTTCGGACAAACTTTCAAACATGCCTGGTCTGCTTTTTGTATCTAATGTAACCAATCCACCTATGCCAAAGCTGTCTTTAACATCTGGGGTAGTATAATGATGATAACCTTTGATAGCATTAATAGATATGAAGTTATGAGCAGCAAACAAACCGTTTTCATCTATAAGCACCACACAGTTGATGGGAGTTTTAATAACCTCAATCACTAATAGGTCTTGATTTTGTTTTGTGGTTGGTTCTTCGTATGCAATATACGTGGCTTTATAAGCTTGTATCATAATGGGCTCCTATTCTTTGATGATACCATTATATAGGAAATAAGGATTAATATCTAGATAGATATCATAAACGGAAGGAAATAATCATGAATAAATACTGGGCACTTTTTATAACATTTTTTAAAATTGGTAGTTTTACTTTTGGTGGTGGCTATGCCATGATACCACTTATTGAAAAAGAAATTGTTGAGAAAAACAATTGGATGGATCATGATGAAATTATTGATATATTTGCTGTTTCTCAATCTATTCCAGGTGCTATTGCAATCAATACATCCACATTGGTCGGTTATAAAATCGGCGGGAGAATTGGTGCGCTTTGTGCTACGCTTGGTGTCATTTTACCATCGTTCTGTATCATAGTAATTATAGCAACCTTTTTTTTGAAAATCTCTGAATCAAAAGAGGTAGAGGCGGTTTTCTTAGGGATTAATGGTGCGGTAATTCTATTGATATTCTTTGCCGCAAGAAGGATGATTATCAGTTCAGTGAAGAGTAATCTGACAATCATATTATTTATAATGACTGTTTTGATTGTTACGTTCACATCCATTAGCCCCATATACTTGATTATACTGGGTGGGCTAATAGGTGCGCTTAATTATCTGGTAAAAAAAAGGAAAGGTGCCAAGTGAGATGGTAAGTGAGGTGTTAAGTTGATGATTTATTTAGAACTATTTATATCTTTCTTTAAAATTGGTCTATTCTCATATGGTGGTGGCTATGCCATGATTCCACTCATTTCAAGTGAAATTGTAAAGCATCAGTGGTTAGCCGAAGCTGAATTTATTAAAATTATCGGGATTGCACAGATGACACCTGGACCCATAGCGGTCAATGCGGCTACCTTTGTGGGCTACAGTACGGCGGGGTTACTTGGTGCATTGGTTTCAACACTAGGTGTTGCAATGCCATCTGTATTGATCATAATGTTGATTTCAAAATTGTTTTTTGAGCATAATCAACATCCATTGGTTAAAAGCATATTCAAATATATAAGACCTATTATAGCCGGATTGGTTTTTGCTTCAGCAATAATGATTGCTCGTACAACGATTATTGTAAAAGCAAATAGTTTGGATGAAATGCCTTATTTTCAAGTTGAGACCATATTAATTATGCTGGTCATTTTGGTAATCTATCTAAAAAAGAAATTACATCCGATTATATTGATTACAATTGCAGGTTTATTAGGCTATATGACTATGTTAATATAGTATATAATAATACTATATCAAGCTTTTTGAAATATCAATGGAAGGTGTTTATATGGATAACTTAGGGTTTACTACCTATTTAGCTGAGATAGAACCACCATCACTTGGAACGACTATCAACGATATGCCGTTTTTCACCAAGGCATTTATGGAGATATTAGGTGAGTATTTGGATGAGCATACCTGTCATAGGGGACTTGATTTGCCGATTTGCCATTAAACTGCCAGAAAGTGTTCTGAAAAATATAGATTAAATTAGTGATGAGGCTTCTAATAGAATTCTAATCCCTTGCTTATCTGTCCATAATACTAAAGATATATACTGATTAAAAAGAAGGAGGCTGATTATGAAAGGTCAATTCAAAATTGTATTTGGTTTAATGCTCGTTTTAGTAGGGGTACTTGGCATATTATCAAGTTTAGATGTTATTTATTTTAACATATGGTCATTTTGGGCTTATATCTACTTTGGCATTGGTTTAGTATTCGAGCTGGGTTATTTTACAGGGAAAAGAAAAAATGGCGGACTATTGATTGTTGGCGGTATATTCTTAGTCATTGGTGCTATTTTTATAGCATGTACATTATACTCATGGGGACTTATGTATGATTTATGGCCACTATTTATTATTGCTCCAGGCTTTGGGTTTCTTCAAGCTTACGTTATCCATAAAAGAAGTTTGGGATTCTTAATACCAGCTGGAATTCTCCTATTCATTGGCATTGCGTTCCTGAACTATACACTTTTCAGGTATAATGAAAATATCGTATTATCTGTGGGACTAATCGTATTTGGTATATTGATATTATTTAAGCCAAATAATCGATTAAAAGATAAAAAGCAAGTTGAGATAAACAAAGAACCTGTAGTAGCTAGTACAGTTGTGGGTGAAACGGTTTATAGCGAAGTTGTAGTGGATGAAGTAGAAGAAGAATTATAAAATTATTATAGTCAAAATAGGGACCTGGTGAATACATTCATCAGGTTTTTTTGATTTGTAGCCAAGTTCGGCGTAGGAACTTGCATGCCTAGACAACTTATCATTAATCAAAAAAATATTGAAGGATAAGACGTGTACTGGAGGTACACTTTGTTCTGCAGTAGGAAAGTTCTTTATGGAACTTATCCATGCCTAAACAACTTATCCTTAGATTAAATAAAAATATTGAAGGATAAGGCGCGTACCGGAAGTACGCTTTGTTTGGGTTGATAATCATTATCAATATGGTATAATGTTATCATAAAGTTAAATAGGAGGTTTTCATATGAAAGATAAACGTAATAATGGTAATATAGATTATAGAGAAATAGGAAGAGCACATAAAGTTAATCCAGAAGGTTACAATAGACCATCTAACGACAAGTTAAAGGATGAACTCAGTGATTTATCCTATCAAGTAGCGGTAGAGAGCCTGACAGAAAGGCCTTATTCAAGTCCTTACTATACGAATAAAGGTGCGGGTATCTATGTTGATATACTGACAGGTGAACCTTTGTTTTTATCAATTGACCAGTTTGATGCAGGTTGTGGTTGGCCCAGTTTTACAAAACCAATTGCAAAAGAAGTAATCTCGTATCTAGAAGACGGCACCCACGGTATGAGACGGGTTGAAGTAAGAAGTCGAGTAGGCGATGCTCATCTTGGTCATATTTTTGAAGATGGTCCAAAAGCTTCTGGCGGGCTCAGATATTGCATCAATGGCGCATCTCTTAGATTCATCCCAATGTCTGAGATGATTGAAAAGGGTTATGGTGATTATGTACAGGATTTGAAGAAAACTAGTGAATGAATAAGAAGTTTGATATAATCAGTGGATAGAACAAGACTAGGGACATTATAGGAGGCAGTATGAAATTAGTATCATGGAATGTAAACGGTATAAGAGCATGTGTTAAAAAGGGATTCATGGATTACTTTAACGACGTGGATGCAGATATCTTTTGTATACAAGAATCAAAGTGTCAAGAGGGTCAGATTGAACTTGAGCTTAAAGGCTACACACAATATTGGCACTATGCTGTAAAAAAAGGTTATTCAGGCACAGCTGTTTTTTCAAAAATCAAACCGCTTTCAGTAGTGAATGGATTGGGTATTGAAGAACATGATCAAGAAGGTCGTGTCATCACCCTTGAATTTGATGACTTTTATCTGGTGACTTGCTATACCCCCAATTCTAAAAGAGAATTGCTAAGACTGGATAATCGGATGGAATGGGAAGATGCATTTAGAGCCTATTTAGTGGAACTAGATAGTAAAAAGCCGGTTATTCTTTGTGGTGACTTGAATGTAGCCCACAAGGAGATTGATTTAAAGAACCCGAAGACGAATCATAGAAACGCTGGATTTACAGATGAAGAACGTGAAAAAATGACCGTTCTATTAGATGCAGGTTTCATCGATACATTCAGATACTTTTATCCAGACATGGAAAATGCTTACTCATGGTGGTCTTATATGGGTAAGGCAAGAGCTAATAATACGGGTTGGAGAATTGACTATTTTATAACTTCAACTAGACTGGGTGAGCAACTGAGTGATGCCCAGATACATCCAGAGATCATGGGAAGTGACCATTGTCCGGTTGTTTTGTATTTGAAGTAAAGTGTACTATGCTAACACAATTAAAAAAGCATAAAAAGTATTGACATTTTCTGTGATAATTATATAATTAAGTGAAAAAAACGGTGTGGGAAAACGAATATTTACTTTTTCTAGAACCTAGTGGTTAGGGTAAACGACAGCCCAGGATATACTTTGAAAAGGAATAAAGAAGTGTGATGTATCTCAGTTATCACATTAACCCTAAAGATAGATTGACAATTGCTTTAATATGAGGTTTTATTGCAACATAACTTTTTCTTTTTCGTGCATATTTTGATCTTTTAAATAAGTGAGTGTATG
>JAQICP010000549.1 GCA_027858555.1 Vallitaleaceae bacterium | reverse complement strand
TCCCAAAATAGTGTGAAGTATTCAGGGGACTAAACCAATAAGATTAGTAAAACTTATAAAATAATAATTGGAAGTAAGTAGAACAACAAGCCTCAGATCCAACATGGATTTGGGGCTATTATAATGTATAATATTATCTATGGTAGTGATAGGGGCTATATATAGGATTCTGGTAATGGAACATTCATATCCTATTAATCGTCATAGTAACTATCAAGAAGTATGTCAATAAATGTGAATAAGTAATGTGAGTGAATGATTATTATGAAAGGAGAGTATTTTATGAAACAATTAATTGCATTAGGCGGTGTTTTGATTTTGCTAAGTGGATGTGGTCAAATTGAACAATCAACAAATACCAATATTGATATAAACTCAGATACGACGACACCAACCAATATAGAAGCAGTAGCAGTTGAGCCCACAACAACATTTGAGGTAACCCGCGTGAATAAAGAATCTGTTACCTCGGCAGATGCAGGGTTATTCGGAAGTGACAAAGCAGATGATAACTATGTCCTAGGTATGGAAGTTCTTCGAAGCCTATGGCTGGATGATCCAGACAGTAATCATCTGATTTCGCCAGTTAGTCTGAGTTTTGCCCTTGCCATGCTGCAAAATGGTGCCCAGGGTGATACTAAAGATCAGATTACAGCTTTACTTGGGGAAGAAGAAAATCTTAATGAAGCCTATAAAAACATCATGTTATATCTGACTCAGGATAGTGGTGAGAATCAAGCCCTTGCCATAGCTAACTCATATTGGATGAGAGATGATATGACACCAAAGCAAGCATTTATAGATACACTAAAAGCATCTTATGATGCTGAGGTTTATATCAGTGATTTCACTAGCACAGATACAGTGGATAGTATGAATCAGTGGGTTGAAGAACAGACCAATGGCATGCTAAAAGACACCATTGATCAACTTGATCCTGATACACTCTCAATCCTGATGAATACGATATATTTCAAGGGTACTTGGGTTGATGAATTCGAAGCAAATGCTACTAGTGACCAGATATTCTATGTTACTGAGGATATTACTGAAACAGTAAGTATGATGCATCAAACCAACAGTTTTAATTATTACGAGGACGAAACATGTCAGACTATCGTATTGCCATATATAGGTGGTACTGAGATGGTTGTGATTCTACCAAAAGATACCTTGAATAATTACATGCTAAGTGTGACCGATGAAGTATTGGGTACCCTTGTTGTCGGTGATGGATTTGAATATAATAGTGTGAGGCTTAGTTTGCCAAAGTTTACTTTCGATGCAAAGAATGACTTGAATGATATTCTAAAAAGTTTAGGCATGATTGATGCGTTCTCAAAAGAAGTGGCAGAATTTGGACTTATGATTGAAGAAGCACAACCTGTATGGGTGAGTAGAATATTTCAAAATACAAAGATTGATCTAGATGAGGCAGGTACTGAAGCGGCAGCTGTCACCGTAATTGAGATGAAGACTGAATCTGCAATGGAAATGGAAGAACCTCTTGTGATGACTTGTGATCAACCTTTCTTATTTGTAATAAAGGATAGTGTAACGGATTTGCCCATATTCATGGGGACTTATACTGGAGAGTAAAATATAATTGCTAGAACAAAGTGTACGCCCGGTATTCTTATCCTTCAATATTTATTTCAAAGTAAGGATAAGTTGATTAGGCATGGAAAGTTCTTACGCCGAACTTTCCAAATATATAAATGGCATAAAAAAGCGCTCCATTTTAAATCGGAGCGCTTTTGCATTGTATCTTATCTTTCGCCTACACCTTATATAGTAGAACCTTTTGACACAACCATAGGATAAGTCTCTTCACCCTTAAGTTCTTTTCCGGCAGTTATAACTACTTCTTTGTCAAGAATCACATATTGAAGGTTTGCATTTTCTTCTACAACCGTATCTTGCATGATGATACTATCTTTAATATGGGTACCTTTTGCAACTTTAACACCTCTAAAGAGCACACTGTTTTCTACAATACCTTCAATGATACAGCCATCTGCAATAATTGAATTGCTGACTTTTGCTTCTTCATTGAATTTGGAAGGGGTCTCGTCTTTGACTTTGGTAAAGACTGGGAAGTCATCATCAAAAAGCTCTTTTCTAATAGCTGGATTCAGTAGATCCATGTTGGTATTATATACCAGTGGTATTGAACTCATTGACCGCCAATAACCTTTGAATTCATATGCGCACATATTAAGAACACCGATTTTTTTAATGAATATATCTTTCACAAAGTCATAATGACCATGACTTTCTGCCTCTTCCAGTAATTCCATTAGGAGTGTTCTTTTTAATATATAAACACCTAGAGAAGCCAGGGTACCAATTGGATGTAAAGGTTTTTCACGAAGATCTGCTATACAACCTTTCTCATCTAATTGTACAATACCATAATGTGGTAATTCCTGTGGATTGATATCGTTCATATTTCGATATAATAAACTGATATCAGCACCAGTTTCAATATGGTTTTCTAACATTTCAGTATAGTTCGTTTTGTAGATACAATTTCCAGTAGCAATTAATACGTAATCTTCAGTGCTTCGCCTTAAGAAAGACATATTGCTATACATGCCGTCAGCAGTACCTCTATACCAGCCACTGCCTACGCCTTCTAGATAGGGTGGGAAGAAGAAAAGACCACCATTTCGTCTGTCTAAGTCCCATTCTTTACCTGAACCTAGATGGTCCATCAGTGAGCGATAACTATATTGGGTTACAACACCTACTTTATTGATGCCAGAATTAACCATATTTGATAAGACAAAATCAATAGCCCTATATCTACCACCAAAAGCTGTTGCAGAAACAGATCTTATGGCTGATAAATCTTTCATTTGCTCGTTACGACCACCTGTAGTAATGATGCCTAAAGTACTATGCATTATCATGGCCCCCTTTCATAACACTGTCTCCTGAAGCTATATGAGCTGTTTTATAATCTTCGGCAGTAATGTGGCGATCTATGACAACATTTTTACCAATAACCATGCTAGCGGGTATGATAGCTTTTTCTCCGATTAAAGTAATGCCGCTGTTATATAGATGTGGAAACTGAACACTCACCACATCTTCACCTTCGCCTATACTAGCGGATTCTTCTACTTTTACGTTTTCACAGAGGATAGACTTAACAATATGAGCACCTTTTGAAATATATGAATTGGACATTATTATAGAATCTTCAATAACAGCACCTTCTTCAATATATACACCAGGGAAGATAATTGAGTTAATAACTGTACCATAAACCATGCAACCTTCTGCAATAATGGATCTGACAGTTACACTACTTGGCCCTATATAATTGGCAGGTTTTACAGGGTTGACTGTAAAAATCTTCCAGCTGTGGTCAAATAAGTTGAACTCAGGTATCCGTTGAATAAGATCCATATGAGATTCCCAGTAAGCTTGAATGGTACCTACGTCTTTCCAGTAACCTGAAAACTCATAGGCGTATAATCTTTTACCATCAGCTAACATGTTTGGAATGATATTCTTACCAAAGTCATTGTGTGAAGTAGGGTCTTTGGCGTCATTGATTAGATATTCACGCAATACCTTCCAAGTAAATATGTACACACCCATGGAAGCTAGGTTGCTTTTTGGCTTAGCTGGTTTTTCTTCAAACTCATAGATTTCACCATTGTCTCTGGTGTTCATAATGCCAAAACGACTAGCTTCGTCTAGAGGGATTTGAAAGACTGATATGGTAGCATCAGCTTCATTCTGCTTGTGGGCTACTAACATCTTTGCATAGTCCATCTTATAGATGTGATCCCCAGAAAGAATGATGACATATTCAGGATTTAGTTTATCGGTATAGTGAATATTCTGAAATACTGCGTTAGCTGTGCCTGTAAACCAGTCACTATTTTGAGATTTTTGATAAGGCGAAAGAATCGTAACGCCTCCATTGATTCGGTCTTAATCCCAAGGTTTGCATATGCAAATGTGTGCGTTTAATTCTAGTGGTTCGTATTGTGTAAAAACACCAACTGTATCAATACCCGAATTAACACAGTTGCTTAAAGGAAAATCAATAATACGATACTTTCCTCCATATGGTACTGCTGGTTTAGCTGTTTCGGTAGTCATGATGCCAAGTCGACTACCTTGTCCTCCTGCAAGTAAAAGAGCTACAAATTCCTTTTTCACCATAAATCATCTCCAATACATTATTTTCGACATAAATACGTATAGTTAATTTTAACATATAGTAAGCATTAATGAAAACAAGATTTCAATTATGAAATATTACACGAATCAACAATATATTGACAGATTTTTACCCTTCTGATACCATATATGGTATGAATGGGTAGAATTGTTTATGGGAAAAGGTGAGAGCCTGAGTCTTAAGAATCGATATACAATTTGCTACTGATATGTGTTAGAATTTTGTTATATATTAGGGGGGAAACATGGGCTTTAAGAAATATTTTACGTTAATGGTTTGTGCATTATTAATGATTTCTTTGGGAGGATTACCTTCTTTTGGAGCAATCTCTACGGAAGTGATTGATGTTACGACAGACGCGGTGACGGTGCACTGGAGTAGTGATCGTAATGATGTGGATAGTTACACGTTGTCTATAGATGGTAATGGTCCGGTTCCGATTGCAAAAGGCGAAGAAATTATTGTTACAGGAGCAAGGAATTCAAAACATACCATAGAAATTATTGGAACAACAACTATCCCTGGGAAAGTATATGAGCTTTCTTTGGAAACTGGCATACCTGGCATCTATTATGAGATGAGTTATCTCGATGGACAGTGGGTTAAAGAAGGCCAAGAAATAGCTGCTGAATTAATGAACGAACCCCTAGTCAAGTATAGTGAACTGGGTGAAGGGTTCTATAGAGAGTCCGTCATAGAGACGGTAATTATGGAAAAAATTACCTTAGAGATTAACTTATTGAACACAGTTACAGTGGTTGCTATGTCAAATGATGACTCAATAGGCTCAGTAGATCCAGAGATTAAGGAAGTCATTGTTGGGGATACAGTTGTATTTACAGCAATCCCTAAGGAGAACTATCAGCTGGAAAAATGGCTGGAAGTGACCGATGTGGGATATGAGATTATGACAATAGGTTATACGAAACAGATTACAATAGCACCAAGTAGTGACAAGTATATTAAAGCGATTTTTATACCTGAGAATCAGGGACTAGATGATGGGGGAACAGATTCAAATGATGATCTAGGTAATGGACCAGATGACGATTCAGGTGACGGACCAGATGATGGGATAGATGATAATGAAAATATAGATAATCCTGAGGATATTCCAGAGGGATTGCCTAATGGTTTGCCAGAGGGGTCACCAGACGGCTCACTAAGCGTGATACCTGGACCAGGAAATGATGATTCAGATGATAATGCAGATGATGATGACATAAACATAGATGATCCAGAGGGCATACCAGAAGGTACGCCAAATAGTACGCCAGATGGAACGAGTGCACTAGTACCTGGACCAAATGACGATTCAGATGAAGGGTCAGATGACATAAACATAGATGATCCAGCAGGTATCCCGCAAGGGTTACCAAATGATTCAATTGATGATTCAAAGTCCAATGGGTTTTTCGAAATATCTTCAAGGGCGGAGATTGTCATTGGCTTTTTATTGATATTAAGTGCATTAATTGCCATTGGTTTGTATTCTAGGAAGATAGCTAAAGATATAGCCAGAGAAAAAGCTGAAGATAAAGCTAGAGAACAAGCACAAGATGTCGAAGAACAACAAGAAGAGAATAAAGAACAAGAAGTGCAAGAAGAGAAAGAATAAAAAGAAGAAACAGTATACTTTATCTTTTTATATTTATAATACGAGCACCAGATGTTAATTCACCGGGTGCTTTTTGCATCTACTATTATTAGAAAGCTTAGTAAAGCCTCATTAACTTTGCTCTTTTAGCGGACGACGTTTATTAACCAGATAGATACTGATACACATTAGGATTAAACTACCAAGTAGGTTTAGTGTAAGTGTCTCCTCTGGGAATATACTAGATGAGATGACTGCACCAAATACAGGAATCAAGAAGATGTAGATAGCCACAGAAGATGCGCCATATGTGTGAATCAGCTTATACCATACAACAAAAGCTACAGCAGATAGGATGCTTGAGTAGATAAGTAGTGCGACCACTGGCAAAGTGAAGACCAAATGAAAGCCATTAGCACCAATTAGACCTATAACTAAAAGGATGATAGAGCCAATCAGCATCTGATGCATATTAAGAGCAAGAGATTGAATTGTCTTCATGGCTTTACGGCCATATAGAACAGCTATGGCATAAGCGAGAGATGAAATCAATAAGAAGCCTTCACCGGGGAGTGACATATTAATATCCAAGCCACCATCCTTAATTACTTGAACATTTGCTAACATTATACCAGCGAAGCCTAGGCATAGACCGATTATTTTATTGGAAGATATGCGGTCATCTCTGGTTAAAAAATGCGCTAGTATGACCACCATCAAAGGTTTAGAAGTATCGATCAGGACGCCTTTTATAGCACCGGTATTACCAACACCGTTATAAAAGAATAGGTATTGTATGGTGGTATTTAATAAGCCAAAGATAATAACTGTAAACCACTGTTTGCCAGTTACTAGTGTAACTTTCTTTTCCTTGATTAGTATAAATAGAGTAATCAATATACCAGCTATTAAAAACCGCATACCTGCTAATACTAAACGATTATAGATATCAGAGGACTCGATATTTAGTAATTTGTAGCTGACTTTTAAGGTTGGTATGGCAGTTGCCCATAATAAGCAGCAAAGTGAAGCTTGCAATATCAGGGGTAAGGCTTGAATTAATCGGTTCTTTTTTGAAGTCATATTGTGCTCCTTGAAGTTGTATTTAGAATGAAGATTGTATCTAATCAGCTACCTAAGAGATAGGAATAATTGTAGTATAACACAGGGTATGATTATGGAGCTATATATTATTGATTTAAGCGGGACACTCTGCTATTATTAAAATAGATTTGAAGGCAAAATAAGAGAAAGAGGTAGCATCATATGAAAAAAGATATAAGTTGTGGGTATTGTATGGAGGGTGATTTACTAGCTGGATTTGGCATCAAAATCTGTGATTTAGAGTCATCTACGTTAGTGCTTTTTAAAGAGCAGAGTCATAAAGGCAGAGTTATTGTAGCTTATAAGGATCATGTCGGTGATATGACAGAGCTTAGTGATTCACAAAGGAATCTTTTCTTTGATGATGTGAATCGTGTGGCTAAAGCCCTTCATAGTGCATTTAAGCCGGATAAGATCAATTATGGCGCATATGGTGACACGGGTCGACATATGCATTTTCACCTTGTGCCAAAGTATAAAGAAGATTTTGAATGGACTAAAGTATTTGAGATGAATCCAGATCAAGTATACCTTTCTGATGAGCAATATAATGAGATTATTGAATTAATTAAAGAAAAATTGTAAACAAAATTCGAAATAAGAATCAAAACAAGATTCTCTGAAAGTTATCTTGAAGATTCAAAAAGCCCGAAATCATATATGCTTATGGTTTCGGGCTTTTATATCCAATAGGAAAGTTCTCCGATTTCAAATAAAGAAAACGTTACTGCCAGACTTAATATTCGCTTCGCGAATGACGAGGCGTAGCCTCTTTCTTCTACAGCAGATTGTCATACCCCTATGTTGATAGTAATAGGTATGATTATTGTGAAAGACCTGTCGTATCAGTTGGATAAACAGTAGTGATATAAACCCAGTCAGCGCCACCGCCACCTGGTGAATCGTTATTCATATCAGATGCTGATATATAGCCGGTGAAGGTTTCGGTGTACTCATACTCAGTACCTTCATTAACACTAACGGTTACTGAATAACTGGTTGGACCTTCGCCAGTATAGTAGTGCAGGCTGATTTCATAACCCTGATCCCAATAGACAGTATTTTCAGTCGTTAGGGTATAATGCTCTGGACCATAACTGCTGGTATCATCGATGTCTAGATAGCCACCAGATGAGGTATATTGAGTCATATACCAAGCTGTTTCACCAGCTGGGTCAGTTACATATAGATCCACATCAGGTTGGTAATCCCATGTTAAGGTAACATATATGATATTAGAAGCTACTGTCGAATTAATTAAGAACCAATCATTCATATCGGTTGTTAATTGATTATGATAACCATGCTGATCCACATAAAATACTGTGACATAGAAGAAGTTCTCACCGTTTTTCAAAGGAACTTCTAAAGCAAAGTTATCAGGATTGACACCGTCGCCAGTAAGATCGGTTTTAAATACATCACCATCTTCATTAGTGATTTCCACATATTGGCCAATCTGTTCACCAAATTGATTATATGTATCAAGGGTACCAGTCAAAGTCGTTTTACCTTCAGCCACTTCTTGACCATATGTATGACTTGTAATCTGAAGATTAACTATCGTATTGGCAAAATTAGCATTGGCTTGATCTATAATCTTCTGGTATTCATCCACTATAGTGAAGGTACCAAAACCAGTTGTTGTCAATCTGAAATCCAGGGTGCCATCAGCGTAACCACTAAGTGCAAAATCTTTTGTAGCAGGGTCATAGTCGATGTATTGATTATCATCACCTGGATAATTAGGATCATAGATGTAGATTCGGTATTTGGCACCAACTTTTTCGTATTTGTAAGCTAGAACAGAGTGGCCACCAGGTTTAGCAGCTGGTCCGTATATGCCGACTTCAACAGGGAATCCATAAAATAGCCCATCGACAATACTATTAGCAGCTACATCATTAGCTACGTAGTATTTTGGGTTACCATCTTCGTCTAATTCCATTAAGGAACTATGTTGGTTTTCTGTCAAATTCAATACTCGAGACTCGTTTTTTGTATATTGGAATGCCATGGTGGCAATCAAATCTTGTTGCGTGATGATATCACTTGGGTCATCAGCCGACACACCCATCTCAATATCTGTATATTTGCTATATAGCCCGTCGCCAGTCAGGGTTTCTTTTGCATTAATGAAATACCACTTAGCGAAACTTGACATACCATAGCATTCGCCACCTCTAAATGCAGTAGAGCCTTGATTCACCTCTTTAAAGCCATCTTTACTTGGCAAGAAATAGGAGTCAGAACTATCTGGATAGGAATCAATTGGATCTAAAGTATAGTAAGTAAAATATGATGCATGATAGGACAAGAATGTAAATGTACCAGCTGCTTTATCGATATGTTTGATGGTCATTGGTTGAATATCACCATTATCATCCACATACACAGCCATCGGTGCTTTTTCGGCTCCCTCTACGGTGCTTGCATATTTGATGGTGATTTCCATTGGCTGTGAAAATCCTCTATATTCTTCAACATCTAGATGTAAGAATGTACTGGACATGGAAGCAGGCGCATTGGCAAGTGTGCCTTCTACTGTACCAACAGTTACATTAATACCTTGCTCGATAGATGCCACAGGGATGGTAACAGTTGCACCAGCTAAAGCTGAACTACCGCCTAAAGTAACTGTACCGCCTTCATTATTGATAAACTGACTTGGGTCATCAATGGTTGTTGCCAAATCAAATGAAGCTGTCATTTCAGTGGGCTCATCGCCAATGGTCACATCCTCATCATCAGAGCCATTGCCTTGAAGTTTAATCTCGATGATGCAGGTATATAGTTTTTCTTCATATTTGCCGCTTGGTTCTTCAATGGTAATCTCAAATTCGTAACCATCAAAGGTACCCTCGGCTGAATAATCTTTTCTTCCCTCGTCCTCACTGTCAAGAATGATACCGTTCTCTTCAAAGTAGTCTTGATAATATTCGATGAGATCATCCATATCATCTTCGCTACCAGCAAGCAGGGTGTATTTGTCTTTTTTACTATCTTCTTCAAATTCATAGGTTATTAGATTTTTTTCGATAGGGATAATTTCATCCGGGAATCCTTTGGTCCTGACACCTTCTCTGTAGTTCTTTGGAACACATCCAGTAAATGATAATAGTAATACAAACGTAAGTATAATTGATATTATCTTTTTCATATAGCCTCCTCATAGCTTTAGTACTGTTAATTAACAATGAAAAATTAGATTAATGAATGTACTTTGGTGTGTATAATCAGTTTGCTTAAAATCTAATTATATTTTAGCATAAACCCAATGATATTGAAACATTATACATAAATTACTGTTTATTTAGGATTTATATAGTCATTCACATCATCTTAAGTAGGTTGAAGTGATTTTTCTAGCTTTGAATTGGCAGTGATAATATCCTAGGCGAGGGGTACTTAGGTGGTACTTAGGTGAAAATGATGCTATAATACCTTGAGTAAATAATGGAGAGTTAGAGCTAGCGTAAGCGTAAAAGTAAAAGGTATAGTAGTAGCAATAGGAAGAGCAATAGTAATAGCAATAACAATAGAAATAGCAATAACAATAGAAAGAGCAATAGTAATAGTAATAGTAATGACAATAACAATAGCAGAGCAACTGCAAGATTAATAGATTGATTGGTAATGCTGAGTAGTTATAAAATCAAGAGCCGCGAAATCGTAAAATAGCAAGGAGAATAACAATGATTGATTTACATGTACATTCATATATATCAGACGGAAGTGACAGACCAGCTGATATCATTTCAAAAGCAAAAGAACTCGGAATTAGTGCCATAGCATTAACAGACCACGATACCATTGATGGTCTAGAGGAAGCCGATGAAGCAGCCAAAAAGGTTGGTATTACCTTGATTAAGGGGATTGAACTCAGTGTCGATTATGGTAATGGGCGATTACTCCACATACTTGGACTTGGAATTGAACCGAAGAACCCTGTGTTTAGTAGAATTTATACCAAATATAAGACAGACAGACATAATGCATTACCCATAGTTATTGAACAATTACAAAAGAAAGGTTTCCCTGTTGTATGGGAAGAACTATTAGAATTTCAATCAGGCAATTGGCTTGACCGACAAGCCATAGCGAAGTGGTTGGTGAAATATGGACATGCCACTAGTATTTCATCTGCATGGATTGAAATCATCGACCTCATCGGATATGAGTCGGGTGAACTTATTAGTTTAGAAGATGCATTGTTAATGATTAAGCTATCGGGAGGTCTATCATTTCTAGCCCATTATAATAAACTCATTGGATTTGAGGGATATACCGCCGGTGAAATAGAGACAAGCATAGCAGAACTTAAAGTAAAGGGACTAGACGGCATCGAACGCTATTACCCAACCTTTACAAAAGAAAACCATGAAGAACTGGATTACCTTATAGAGCGATATGAATTACTAAGCTCTGGTGGTACCGATTATCATGGTTTGAATCGTCTAAGTATTCAATTAGGTGTTGGAGAAGGTGATTTTTCTGTTGATGATGCAGTCTATGAGAAACTTAAACCTCACTTATCTTATTAAAAGGTAATACAAGATAGGTATATACGATAC
>JAQICP010000472.1 GCA_027858555.1 Vallitaleaceae bacterium | reverse complement strand
ATCCTATGCCTATAATTATAATCCCCTTTATTCCAGCTGCAAGTGCAATCTCAGGGTTCAATTCAGCACCAATTAAAACAAATAATAGGATCTCTGCAAAAATCCAAACCTTATCCATTTACTTAGACAATTCATTTGCCAAGTTTGGAGATTTCTCTAATAAAATAAATCCGATGGTCATAATGCCCAGTAATGTATTAATTGGCACCCATGTTTCAAGGTGATTGTACAGTATGCATATGGTAAGTAGTACAAATACTTTCTTTGTGGCTCTCATATGATATGTATGAAAGAATTTATTTAAGGCAAATCCAATGATTGCACCTGTTACAATACCTACCACAATGCTTATTGGAATATTAGCTAATTGACCAATGATTTTAACATCCTTATCTATATACAACGACAAAAATGCTGTAAATATGGTTATTGCAAAAACATCATCTACAGAAGCGCCTGCCAGTACAAGTGTAGGCACTTGTTTGTTTTCGCCAAACCTTTGATCCTTTAATCTTAACATCTGTGGTACGACCACAGCAGGTGATACAGCTGCAATTATAAATCCTAAAATACCTGCCTCTATAAAAGACATTTCAAAGAATAATACAGCTGCTAAACTAACTGCTATACCTTCCATAATGCCAGGTATGAAACTCATTTTAATGGCACTTTTACCGACTTTATTAAGCGTCTCTCGTTTCAACCCCAGTCCTGCCCTTAGGAGAATGACAATCAATGCAAATATCCTAAGCTCTTTGGAGACATCCATGATATGAACATCAATTAAATCAAAGGTATGTGGACCAATAAAAACCCCTAGCAGTATCATACCAATGAGCCCTGGCAACTTAATACGCTCAAACATTTCATTTAATAAAAGTGCGCCGATTGCAATTAAGCAAAAATTAACAAGCATATCTCACCTCAAATTAGTTCCAATAAGTAATATCTGTTATTTCTATAATATCAAAGCCTTCGTGTACCATGATACTACAATTCGCCCATTTTGTATCTTCGTTGTTTTGTAGCAATGTGTTCATGTACGTAGCTGTCACATTAAAACCTGTAACTTTAATCTGAATTGATGTTTCTTTATTTAATAAGCTACTTCTCAAATAACTTTTCAAAGCCGTTTCACTAGATATGATTAGTGAATTATGATTATAATAATTGTCGATTGTGGCATCGCAACTTGGCAATCCAGCTTCTGTCCAATTATGATTCATATCCATTTCTGAATCCGTGATGTTAAAGTAGTAATAGGTCTTAGTGTTTGAACCATCTGCTGTCACTGGGTCATCCCATGTGACATCAATCTGATAATACAATCCATTTATCTTAACCATATTCCACGCATGGTTAATTAATGAACCATTTTGATCTGCAATCCCTGTGATAATCCTGGCATCAATTCCCGCCAGTTCACACAGATAGTCAAATGCCACCGCGTAGCCTTGACAAACAGCTAGTCCATCAATAAACGCCCCATACATCGTATATGGATTGTTATTACCTGCCGCTATATTCGTAACATACACAACGTTGTCAACTAAGTAATCATGTATTGCTAATTCTCTTTCATATTCAGTCATGCCGGATGTAATAATCTGAGCTATAATTGTATCTGCCTTAGCTCTCGCCGCCATAACCTCAGTAATACTCAGATAATAATCGAGCTCCAATGTAAGGACCCCACCCTGGTACACATAACCATAGCCACTAATCATAGAAAAATAACCGGGGTAATTCTTAATATTATCAATTGCTGCACCAATAATAGCTGCATAATCAGTTATGTTAGTTACATCGAAAGTGACTTTTGTCTGCATATTAAATATAGCCGTTTCGATGGCTAATTGTAATTCTGCATTTGTAGTCACTTTATGAGGAACCGTTAGTCCAGTGTATGGATAGTCAATCTGACTAGATTTAATTGCATCAGTAGTTGTAGGCGGTACAACAGCTTGATCAAGTTCTTGATCACCAGTTGTCAAACTACCTACAGGGGATATGGCGCTTTCTAAAACAAGTTGCTCATAAAGGGTGCTACTTTCTGCATTTAGCGGCATAAAAAGTACTTTATAAGAAAACAAGACCATGTCATCTCTAATAAAATCATTAGGATTTTCTAGGTAATGTGTATACTGCTCAACTGTTAACAGGCCAATTTCATAAGCTTTATCCAAACTTGTTCGCCAATCAAAGTCCCCATTAGCATCACTGTATTTTAGTACCCTAAGCATTAAGGTCATATATTGGGCTTCATCTAATAAATCTTCGGCACCATAAGTATTACTCCTAACACCATTGGTAATACCTTCATGATATAAATACCCAACATATGGACTTGCCCAATTAGGTACATCAGTGAATGGATGTGCATAATTCATCTGCATTGCTTCTGATTCTTTACCGAGTAATCGTACCACCATAACAGCTCCTTGGGATCTATCTGGTGCTAAATCCAAATCGTAACCATTATTACCACCATTGAAAAGACCTAGCTCATTCAAATAATCTGCCACAGCTTCATAACGGGGCATAGTTGATGCAAAAGCATTCATTGGCTGATATATAATGGTAATAAGCATAACTATACCAATAATAGCAGCTATGCTTTTGCTACCTAATTTATTCCATACATAATTTGTCATCTTGTATCCTCTCATAAAAAGGTTGTTTTATATTTTGATGTTATATGATACTATTATCTAAAACAAAAGGAGTCATATATGAATTCAGTTAACCGAGGACATATATATATGCTTATCATCATGCTATATATGTTGGCTGCCCAAATCCTAATGGGGATTATCATAAATGCTACTGGCATTGAACTTAGTTTTACAGCTAATGCACTTATTAGCCAGTACGTGCTAATACTGTTGCCAGCAATAATTTATTTTATTATAACAAAATCTTCAATTAAAAACACCCTGAAATTCAAAAAAACCACTTGGACTAATATCTTCTTAGCGATAGGTATAGGGATTTTTATACAACCACTTATGAATCTTATCAATCTGATATCACAACTGTTCGTCACTAATTATATCGGCAGTTATGTGAAAGATATGATGTCTATGCCTTTTCTTCTACTGCTTTTCTTACTGGCAGTTACACCGGCATTAGTAGAGGAGATTACTTTTAGAGGCATTATACTCTCTAATTTCAAACACCAATCAGTGCTTGTTGCTTGTCTGATTAACGGTTTGTTTTTTGGGATATTCCATGGTAATATCAATCAGTTTTTATATGCCTTTGTATTAGGTGTCGTTTTTTGTTATCTTGTTCACCTGACAGGTTCAATCATACCAGCAATGGTTGCTCACTTCGTCATCAATGCATCCTCTTTGACCATGCAAAAGATAATGGTTATTCTCACTAACCTCTTCATCCCTGAAAACAGTGCAATCCTAGAGACTGCAGCTAATCCAGATAGCAGCGACATTCTTGTCGCTTCATTGTTAGTTTTATTTATGGTTATTGTGACACTACCGATTGTCCTACTATTAATTCGACAGATGCATCGTCATAACAACAAACCTAATTTCATAAAAAACAAAGCCATAAGCGGTGTCTTACTTGGTGATATCAGTTCAGATGAAGTCAATCCTGAGGGTGAAACCTCACATGAAAAAGTCATTACACCCGTCTTCATACTAATAGTGGTCTATTTTATATTATATACCGCTTTATTTGAATTCATCATACCTGCTTTAACTGTAGCTAATTAATAATCAACTTCTGGAAAATAATCGAAGTTGGTACGAACTGATTTGATTAATACGGAGTCATATAGGACTCTTTCAAATCCTTTAACTTCATATAGGTACTCTTCATAACCTTTTTGAAAATCTTGGACCAAGGCCTCAAACGTCTGGTCCAATTTTAATCCTATCATATAATCTGAACGCTTCAATATGT
>JAQICP010000396.1 GCA_027858555.1 Vallitaleaceae bacterium | reverse complement strand
AGTAAAACCTGATCAAATTGATTTTGAATTAGGGCTGGATTCATCGAAGTTTTACAAATTCACAAATTGGAAACCAAAATACAACCTAGGGGATATAATTACCTCGTTATATCAATATTTAGGTCCACTACAATCCGTGGAAATGACTAAAAATATCTCACAGGAGAAACATTAATGATTAAGACGCATTCCGTTACACTAGATAGTGACAAATGTATTGGCTGTACTGATTGTATTAAACGTTGCCCAACAGAGGCGATTCGTGTAAGAAATTCAAAAGCCATTATAACAGATGACCGTTGTATTGATTGTGGCATGTGTATTCGTGTTTGCAATCAAAATGCTAAAAAGGCAATTACGGATCCTTTTGAAGTTATCTATCAATATAAATATAAAATAGCCATACCGGCACCTACACTGTATACACAGTTCAAAAATACCATTGACCCTAACATGATTTTGACAGCGCTCAAATCCATGGGATTTGACGATGTTCTTGAAGTGGCAAGAGGTGCGGAAATCGTATCCGAATATACGAGGCGTTTTATAGAATCACACGATATTAAAAAGCCCATTATTTCTTCAGCGTGTCCAGCCATTGTCAAACTGATACAAATCCGCTTCCCATCACTGATTAATAACATATTACCAATCATCAGTCCAAAAGAGGCCATAGCAAGATATGCTAAAAAGTTAATGATGGAGCAAGGATATAAAGAAGAGGAAATTGGTGTGTTTTTCATATCCCCTTGTGCTGCTAAAGTAACTAACTCTAGATATCCGCAAGTTGTAGAAAAATCTTATGTAGATGGTGTTATTTCAATTAAAGGTATCTATAAAGATCTCCTGGAACACTTGGGAAATATAGTAGAACCTGAAGCACTTCTTACAAGCACAAAATATGGTATAGGTTGGGCTTCCATTGGTGGTGAGGGTAAAGCAACTAGAATTGATGATTATATTGCCGTTGATGGCATCGAAAACGTCATCAAAGTACTAGAAAAGATGGAAAACGGTAAGTTAGATGTGGATTTTATTGAATGTCTTGCTTGTACTAACGGTTGCCTTGGTGGTCCTTTAACCGTAGAAAATTCATTCGTGGCTAATAACCGGATGATTAAAATTAAAAATAATATAGCTGGGGATATATTAAGAAGAACATTGCCCTTAAATCATATAAAAGTCAGTTTGGATTGGAACTTTGAATTACCACCTAAACAAGTTCTTAAATTAGATGGTAACATAGTAAGAGCACTTGAAAAAATGGAAAAAATGGAAACCATATTCGAGACATTGCCACAAATAGATTGTGGTTCTTGTGGCGCACCTACATGTAGAGCACTTGCAGAAGATATAGCTAGAGGTGAGGCTAATATTGAAGATTGCGTATTTATGTTGCGTCAGAAGGTGCGTTATATGGCAGAAGAGATGGTGACTTTAGCTCAGAGGCTTCCTACCAGCATTCAAAAACCAAAGGAGAAATCAGATGGAAAACGCGAATATTAAAGGTACCGGTATTACAGTTGCACATATTATCGAGGAACTGGATTGCACACTAATTGCTGGTAAAAATGGCATTGATCGATCTGTTGAAAGCGGTTTTGTTGGCGATTTGCTAAGCATTGTGATGGGTAAGGCCAAAGCTGACTCAGTATGGATTACCATTCAAAGTCATATTAATATAATCGCAGTGGCAAGTCTGGTCGATGTCTCTTGTGTAATTGTCACAGAAGGGTACGATGTCGATCAATTAGCCATTAACCGAGCTAACGAAGAAGACATAGCCATATTATCAACAAAGCTATCATCTTATGAGATTACTACCAAATTATATGAACTAGGTATTAAATAGTACACATGAAGTAGTGTGTATCTGATTGTAGATGTGTATTACTGGAAGACAGGTGAACTGATGAAAGAACTTTCCATGCATATATTAGATCTGTTAACCAATAGTGTTAGGGCAGCTGCACTTGAGATAACAATCGCCATAGAGGAAAATAATAAGAACAATACTTTTTCATTCGTTATCAAAGACAATGGAAAGGGTATTGCTCCTTCCATGTTGGCCACAATCAAGGATCCTTTTATAACATCTCGAACATTTCGAAAAGTCGGACTTGGGCTTCCATTAATGGATGATACTTGTCGTAATTGTAATGGTTCACTTACTATTGAAAGC
>JAQICP010000385.1 GCA_027858555.1 Vallitaleaceae bacterium | reverse complement strand
CCGTATCTATATTAGTTGAACCGGCAAAAGTATTATTCCTCAACAATGCAATCAACCATGGTGTGTTCAGTCCACTAGGTATAGAACAAGTGACAGAAGCTGGAAAATCAATCTTCTTCTTAATAGAAACAAACCCAGGACCAGGTCTTGGAATCTTACTAGCATACTGGGTATTTGCAAAAGGTATGATCAAACAATCAGCACCAGGTGCAATCATCATTCATTTCTTTGGTGGTATTCATGAGATCTATTTCCCATATATCTTGATGCAACCCCTATTAATACTTGCAGCAATCGCAGGCGGTGCAACAGGGGTGCTTACATTTGTAATAACAAAAGCTGGTCTTGTAGCATCACCATCACCAGGTAGTATCTTTGCACTTATGGCAATGGCACCAAAAGGTGAATTGCTCAAAGTATTACTGGGCGTCGTACTCTCAACAACGGTATCCTTTTTGGTTGCGTCTGTATTAATCAAGAAAAAAGGCGGCGATGAAGATGGTTTCACGGACGCTAAAGATAAGATGGTTGCCCTTAAAGGCAAAAAATCAAGGGTTGTTAGTTCATCAGTAAAGACATCAACTTTAGATAGCATAGAAGATGAGTTAGTTGGCATTAAAGTCATAGCAGTAGCATGTGATGCTGGCATGGGTTCAAGCGCCATGGGAGCAAGTAAACTAAAAGCGGCTTTTAAAGCAAGTAAGATTGATATAAAAGTCATTAATTGTTCAATTGATCAATTGGATGAAAGCGTTAATCTGGTTATTACCCATGAAAAACTTTCTGCTAGAGCAAAAGAACAGTTGCCAACAGCGATTCATTTGACCATTACAGATTTTATCAATACGGACATATATGAACAGTTAGCTGCGAGGATTCGTGAGCAACAAAACTCGAATCGTACTGAGGTAGTAGAGGAAGCGCCAGTAAAGACACTTGAAACATTGGCACTTAAGAATATTAGAATAGGACTTAAATCAGATTCTAAAGAAGAAGCCATTAGAATGGCTGGTCAGATTCTTTTTGAAGGCGGCTATGTTGAAGAAGGTTATATCGATGCCATGGTTCAAAGGGACAGTGAATTATCAACTTTCATAGGCAATGGTACAGCTATTCCTCACGGTGTAAGTGATGCTAAGAAAAAGATTAAGCAGACTGGCATTAGTGTATTACAATTCCCTGATGGCGTTGATTTTAATGGCAATATGGTTTACTTGGTTGTAGGTATTGCTGGTATTGGCAATGAGCATCTGATGATTCTTTCTAATCTTGCTGAGATAATTGAAGATGAAGAAAAGGTAGCCCTACTTAGTAAGACAACAGATGTGGATTACATCTATAGACAATTTACGAATTAATACGCGAATTAATACACGAATTAATATACCTGTGTATTGATGAATAGTTAGAGTGATTACATCTTGAAATAGTTGCTCAGCTTAAAATACAGAAGCTAATGGTTATAGATTGTATAGAATATAAAGGTATAATTAATATAGATTTAACTAATCACAGTCTAGATAGGAAGGTAAACATGATATATACAGTAACCCTAAATCCCGCTATTGATAAAACTGTAAGCGTTAATGGATTTGAGATCAATGAAGTTAATCGCGTTACAAGCATACGTGAAGATGCAGGTGGCAAAGGCATCAATGTTTCGAAAATGATTAATAATTTTGGCGGGCAGAGTAAGGCAGTTCTGTTAGCAGGTGGCGATAGCGGTCGTATGCTAATGTGCCTTATGGATGACTTAGCGCTTAGTTATCATGTGATTGCAAATTCTGGTACTACAAGAACCAATGTGAAGGTTGTAGATTCTTTAAATCACACCTTTACAGATATTAATGAACCAGGACCTAACATTGACGCAGATGCATTGGGCGTAGTCGATACCTACCTTAATGAGAATCTAACGGGTAAAGACATATTGGTTTTGGCGGGAAGTGTGCCAAGTGGCGTCCCTAAAGACATCTACAAGCATTGGTGTGATATGGCAAGTCATAAGGGAGCAAAGGTCATACTGGATGCAGATGGAGAAGTTTTCAGAGAAGGCATCAAAGGCAAGCCCTATATCATAAAACCTAATCAGATGGAATTGGAACAATACTTCGACATGGTATTTGAGGATGATGTTGCTATGGTTGAAAAAACAAAAGAATTGATAGCAGGTGGCATCTACGCCGTAGCTATTTCAAAGGGGTCGGAAGGTTGTGTGCTTGTGAC
>JAQICP010000352.1 GCA_027858555.1 Vallitaleaceae bacterium | reverse complement strand
CCATCTCACTTAATAAGGACCTGAAAAAAATTATCAAAGGCATAGACAAATACAAGGACCTTGATTTTAGAAAAGCAATCAACTTAAACCAAAAGGATGAACTAGGTCAGATATCAGGTGCTTTTGATATGGTTCTTCACAGCATCAAATCCCTCTTGTTCAAGATTAAAAACAGTACGGGACTCATTAATGATAGCTTTAAAATCATAGAAAATGATCTTGCTGTATTATCCTCGCTCACAACTGATGCAGAAGATTCAACGGTTAATATACTATCGGTTATGAAAGAAACTACGGATACTGCAGATAGTGTGGCTGTTGTTGTATCAGAGGCTAGAGATGCCATTGAATCCATAGCCGAGAGAGCATCTAGTGGTACGATTATGGCTAATGAGATTAACGTACGGGCAGATTTGATGAAGGCTGAAGCATTCGAATCTGAACAGGTCGCTATTGAAGTATACGAAAAGGCTAAAGAACGTATGCAAAATGCAATTGTTGAGGCGAAAGAAGTTGAAAAAATCGGAGAATTACTTAATTCGATTCTTCCAATTACCTCTCACACGAATCTTCTTGCACTTAATGCTTCAATTGAAGCGGCTAGGGCGGGGGAGGCTGGAAAAGGATTTGCCGTCGTTGCTGGTGAAATCAAGAAACTTGCTGAATCATCTTCAGCCAATGTAGCAAGGATTCAATCGGTGACTACCAATATTCAATCGGTAGTCAATGTACTTGTCAATGATTCTAAAGAGATATTAGCATTTATTGATACGAAGGTACTTAAAGATTATGGTAAATTACAAGATATATCTACGAAATACAATGACGATTCAGTGTCCTTTAATGAGATTATGCTCGACCTTTCAGCCACCACGGAGGAATTGTTCAGCTCCATGGATACCATCTATGAAAGTGTTGCCAATGTGGCAAAAGAAGCAAGAGAAGGCACAAAAGGTGTAGATTCGATATTGGTGATTACTAAAGCAATTGCCAAAGATTCTACTGAATTCCTTGCCATTGCAGAGGAGAATATTGCAACATCAGCTGAACTCGAGGAAATGATGGACACATTCAACATCGGTGAAGAGTCAAATCACATTGAGAACAAGGGAAATAAGAATTAGACAACATAAAGATTAACGTAAAGATTAACGTAAAGATTAACATAACGATAAACATAAAGGCCAACTTAAACGTGAACTTATACATTAAGAAAACCCAAAAGATACAATCTTATGGGTTTTTATATTACGATGTAATAATGACATCTATAATTGCTGCTGCTTATTAATGCGATATACTTTTATATACATGACAAGGGCTATCAACTTTAGCGCAAGCGCTATGACAGCAACGCTGATACAGATTTTATTAGCAGGGAATATAATCAGTAATGTAACGGCTAGAGAAGATACGACAGTGGCAATCTTTCCGATGATATGGGATGGAATGACCATCTTATTCTCCCTACGCCAATAAAGAATAGTACCCGTTATAATAATGAAAAATTCTTTTGCTAGAAATATAATTAGAATCCATAATGGCAGGGCTCCTGCAAGTGTAAGGGACGTAAGAGCTGTGAGTTGCATGAATTTGTCAGCTAATGGATCCATTACAATACCAATCTTGCTTATCACATTATATTTTCTTGCAAAGTAACCATCAAGAAAATCAGTGAGGCTTGCAATTAAAAATATGATAAGCGCTATATAATGAGCATTTTTCATGTCAGAAAAATAGACAATAGGAAAGACAGGTACCAAACAAAAACGTATAGTTGTTAAAATATTAGGTAGGTTTTTCATAAGACACTCCTCATTTACAATACATTCATTATAATATAGAGATAGAGAAAATGAAAGCATTGTTTAGTTAATCAACCTAGTAAGTACTATCATTTTTAAGTAGAGTCATGTAAAATGGATAGTAGTAATTATAAGGGAGCTTTTATGAAGAAGAATACAGACAAGATTAACAAGGGTTGGTCAATAAGAAAACACCTTGTAAGATATAGATACCATTTTATTCTGGGTTTGATTGCACTTGTTATTGTTGATTTACTCCAACTTAGAGTGCCGCTGATTACGGGACGTGTAACTGACGGACTAAGTTCACCTGACATGACAATAGCGATACTTAGAGGTGAGGTCTTACTTATATTAATTATTGGTGGCTCAATAGCGGTAGGGCGTTTTATCTGGCGGTATTTCATATTCGGTGCCAGTAGAAAAATAGAAGCTCTGATTCGGGCAGACTATTTTAGACATCTTGAAACACTCTCAATGACATTTTACAATAAAAATAAGACTGGCGATTTAATGGCTTATGCTACTAATGACCTTAATGCCATAAGGATGATGGTCGGTCCAGGTCTTCTAATGGCATTTGATGCCCTGGTTTTGACAGTTCTCGTATTATACCAGATGCTGACGACAATTAACGTCCAGTTAACACTGGTAGCCATCATACCCCTACCACTAATTGCAGGTGGCAGTATGTTACTTGGTAGATCTATTCGAAACCGATTCAGATCGAAGCAAGAAGCCTTCGCAGGTATGTCCGATATGGTCCAAGAAAATATTTCAGGCATCAGAGTCATTAAATCATATGTCCAAGAGATTAAGGAAATAAGGGCTTTCAATATTAAAAATCGCCACAATTATGACATGAACCTTAGGGTCATTCGCCTGCAAGCGCTCATGATGCCACTAGCTATGATGATATCTGGCCTTAGTATTGCAATAGCACTGGGCTATGGCGGTTACATGACCATGATTGGTAAGATTACTCTGGGAGACTTCGTTGCTTTTATTCAATATATAATGATGATGATTTGGCCGATGATTGCTATGGGATGGTGTATTAATATAATGTCACAGGGCAATGCATCCCTAACAAGGCTCACTAATATCATGAATCAAAAGCCAGGGATTATTGACCTGGAAGACGCCAGTAATGATTCAATTAAAGAAGCCACCTTGGAATTCAAGCATCTGTCCTATACGTATCCAGGTACTGACACACCAGTACTAAAAGATATTAACTTAACAGTAAATAAAGGAGAAACCCTGGGTATAATTGGTAAAACAGGTTGTGGCAAGACAACACTCATGAACCTCCTTGTAAGGCTGTATAATCCGCCTGAGGGCACTATTGCCATTGGTGGGCATGATATCTATCATTGGACGGTTAAGTCCCTACGTAGAAGCTTTGGCTATGTGCCTCAAGATAACTTTTTGTTTTCTGACACCATATTCAATAATATTAATTTTGTTAAGAACAAAGACTTAAACAAGGATGTAGTAGATTCTGCAACCCTGGCTGATGTTCATGCTAACATAGAAGACTTTACACATGGTTACGATACCATAGTTGGAGAACGTGGTGTTACCCTTTCAGGGGGGCAGAAACAACGGATATCAATAGCTAGAGCGCATCTCATTGATCCATTATTCTTAGTTCTGGATGATGCAGTTTCTGCAGTTGATACTAAAACAGAAGAATCGATTCTTTCTGCACTTAAGACATCTCGCACAGATAAAACGACCATTATAATTGCTCACAGAATATCCACTATTCAGGATGCCAATCAGATTATTGTGATGGATGAAGGTAGAATTATTGAGCAAGGTAACCATGATGCTTTAATGAATCTTAAGGGTACATATTATAAATTGGTACAAAAACAACAGTTAGAAAAGATTATAGGGGAGCAGGAATAATTATGATCGTTGATGAGCATGATATGAAAAAAGGCTATGACCGTCAGTTGTTCAGAAGGTTACTGACCTATACAAAACCCTATATCTGGACCATTATATTTTCGGTGGTTCTTTTAGTAGGTGTAATTGGTGTTGACTTGATTCGCCCTGTCATTATCGGTAAAGCTGTCGATGATGTTATAACCAATTCAGAACAGATATTAGAAGTATCCAGCGAAGATAGCTATGGCGCTATTGCCATTGCAACGGATACGGTTGATTATTATATGGTTCAGACTGAAACGGTTGAAACGGGCAATATTTATGCTAAGATGTTTCATGGCGACAACAGAGATATGCCATACGGATTAGTCATAGGCATCAGTAGTGATGACGTAACTGATTTTGATGGACTGAGCTACATTGCATCAAGGTCTAAAGATGATGGCTACAAGGTAATCTATTTGAGTGAAAATGACATTAAGAAACTCAGGTCCTCAGATATGAAACGTTTGTTGCAATTAACCATATTTTATGTGGTTATTTTAGTAGGTGGATTATTAGTCAATTATTTTCAGACTATATTACTACAATATACTGGTCAAAAAATCGTATATAATATAAGAGACGAAGTATTTACCCATATGCAAAGTTTGTCGATTGAATTTTTTGGTAAGAATCCAGTAGGCAAACTGGTCACAAGGATAACGAATGATACGGAATCCCTTAATGAGATGTATACAAGTGTTATTGTTGATTCTGTTAAGAATGTTCTAAGTTTACTGGGCATTTCAATCATGATGTTTGTCCTGGATTGGAAATTAACCTTAATCATTTTTTTGGTGATGCCCCTTATTGGGATGGCCACTATTATATTTAGAAAATTTTCCAGGCATGCTTATAGGGAAGTGAGAACTAGAATTGCTGGTATCAATGCTTTTTTATCAGAGCATATATCAGGCATGAAGCTGGTACAGATATTTAATCAAGAAGAAAACAAGATGGATGATTTCCACACGGCTAACAATAAATTGAAAGATGCTAATATGCTTCAGATTCTACTCTATTCAATATTTAGGCCATCCATGTATTTCATATATATTATTGGATTAGCGATTGTAGTTGGATTTGGCGGCAATTTTGTTCTGAAAGATATGATGACAATCGGAACCCTGTTGATATTTCTGCAATATATTTCGAACTTCTTTAGTCCGATTCAGCAATTGGCAGAACAGTTCAACATCCTTCAATCGGCTATGGCTGCAGCTGAAAAAATATTTTCTCTACTAGACGAGGAAGCGCAGATCGATGAAGTCGAAGATGGCATCGTTATTGAAAAGCTTAAAGGAGAAATCGAATTCAAACATGTATGGTTTGCCTATAACGAGGAAGAATGGGTGCTAAGAGATATATCTTTCAAAGTGAACCCAGGTGAAACGTTTGCATTTGTAGGTGCAACCGGTGCAGGAAAAACATCAATACTTAATCTGATCAGTAGGTATTATGATATACAAAAAGGCGAAATCTACATAGATGGGTATAATATCAAGCAATTAAATCTTAACTCACTAAGAAAACACATCGGTCAGATGATGCAGGATGTATTTATTTTCACAGGAACCATGAAAAGTAATATCAGGTTAAAAAACGAAGATATGTCAGACGATGAAATTGTAAAAGCAGGCAAGTATGTAAATGCAGATAAATTCATAAGCAAAAGGCCGCGCAAGTACGATGAAAAAGTATTTGAACGAGGTGCAACTTTATCTACTGGGCAAAGGCAACTGTTATCATTCGCTAGAACCTTAGCACATCAACCAAATGTTTTGATTTTAGATGAAGCAACGTCTAATATTGACACAGAAACAGAAAGTTTAATTCAGGATGCATTAATAAAACTAATGGAAGGCAGAACTACATTAGTGGTAGCTCATAGACTCTCAACGATACAACATGCAAACAAAATTGTTGTTTTACATAAAGGGAAAATCAGGGAAATGGGGGACCATCAGACATTACTCACGAAAAAAGGGCTATACTATCAATTATACCAGCTTCAATATCAAGAGGTTGAAGCATAGGAGGGGTTATGGATTACCAAACTAGGGTCTTGGATTTATATAATCTAACGGTCATTCAGCAACCGTTAACTGGAACGGTACAACTTTATTATGAGGGTCAGCGACTAAACAAGAAACTGTTTAGCAATGTACATCAACTTATCATTAGCGAAGCTAAACATATCAATATCAAAAGCAGGATGAGTTTGGACTACGTGCTCAGATTATATGTTATGGATAATGAATATAAGGTGAACGAACGCCTGCCTTCATATGCCTATCTTATCAGTTTGTTGACAGTTCCTCTTATTTTCATAGGCAATATATTAGGGCTATTTATTGCTGCGTTTTGTAGTAATATTATTCTTTGGATTTTCAGGAGTGAAGCTAAATGGTACATAACGGTTACGGCTGGATTAATAATTGCAGGTTTAGCATGGATTGTACTTTATATATTACAGGTATATATAACCATCAATATATTGTAATTGACTAGTACGCGAAATGCTATGAAATAATCAATGGATTTCTTAGTTCTGAAACTGGTATTCATTCCCAAAAAAAATGCTGTATATTAAGTTGTCTGATAGTTTAATTAGTAGTGTCAGAC
>JAQICP010000310.1 GCA_027858555.1 Vallitaleaceae bacterium | reverse complement strand
ATCATATACGGCAAGCTCTGCTGCCGCTGAAGGGGTCGGTGCTCGAAGGTCAGCTGCAAAATCAGATAACGTAAAATCCGTTTCATGACCAACTGCAGATATAATAGGGATATGACTATTGAAGATTGCTTCAACGACAGCCTTTTCATTAAATGCCCATAGGTCTTCTATGGAGCCACCACCTCTACCGATGATGATCACATCAACATTATCATCTTGTGTAAAATAGTTGATACCGTCCACAATGGTTTTATATGCTTTTTCACCTTGCACCATGGCAGGATATAATTGTAATGTGATATAAGGATTTCTTCGTTTTGCAACATTGATGATGTCCTGAATCGCAGCGCCTGTCTGGCTGGTAACAATCCCAACCTTTTGCGCATAACTGGGAATGGTTTGCTTAATGGATTGATCAAAATAACCTCTGGCTTCACATTCTCTTTTTAACAATTCATACTTCTGATAGAGTAAGCCTAATCCATCGTCACTAACTTCTTTCACATAGATCTGATATTTACCATCTCGTTCATAGACAGACACACTGCCTTTTACGATTACCTTAAGTCCGTTGGCTAGTTCTATAGCGTTATTAATTCTGTAGCCTTTAAAAAAAACGCAAGAAATAGCTGCATCGGCATCTTTCAACGTAAAGTAAGCGTGTCCTGATGAATGCAACTTATAATTCGAGATTTCGCCTTGTACTGATAGGTTTTGTAAGACATAATCATGATCAAATACTTGCTTGATATATAGATTAACTTGTGATACGTGTAGAATTTTTCTGTCCATAGGACCTCAATTTCCAACTAATATGAACTAAATCAACTTAGCTAACAATCCATTGACAAATGTGAATGATTGTTCTGAACCGTATTTTTTGGATAATTCAACAGCTTCATTTATAGCCACAGGACTTGGAATTTCATCATCAAATAGCATCTCATAGACCGCTAATCGTAGAATAGCCAGTTCGATTTTTGCAATTCTGTCTGTAGACCAATTGTCTGCGTATTCGTTCAACTTCACATCTATATCAGTGACATGATTCATAATCTTCATTGTCTTTTGGTACATATAGAGTGTCGTCTCTTCATTCTGACCCAGTTCATCTATATACTTCTTTATAGCCATATCAAATTCGTCTAGCGTACCAAATGCATCGAATTCTATAGTGAAAATCATTCTAAATATATGTTCTCTTATTTTACGACGATTCATTTATCTATTATTTCCTTTCATATGGAGGAACAAAGCGTACGTCCAGTACGCGTTTTCATAAAGTGAAATTGTTCTCATGGAAAGTTCACATAAAGAACTTTCCTACTGAGGAACAAAGCGTACGTCCATACACGTTTTCACAAAGTGAATTTGTTATCATGGAAAATTCTTATAGAGAACTTTCATGTTGCAATAAGAAAGGGCCACAGGCCCTTTACTTTTGTCCTAAATTGACATCCGCTACACGGATATTAACTTCATCCACTTTAAGCCCTGTCATTGTTTCAACTGCTAATTTAACTTTTTCCTGTATATTTTTGGTCACATCAGGTATGTTAGCACCAAAGTCTACGATAATTGAAAGTGATAAAGAAACTGAATCTTCTCCAACTTCTACCAAAACACCTTTTGAAAGATTTTTTCTACCTAAAAGTTCAACTATATCGCCCTTAAGGGTACCTACCATGCCAGCAAAACCTTCTACTTCAGTTGCAGCTAACCCACCAATAATGGCCACTACTTCATTAGATATATGCACTTCGCCTACTTCTTCTTTTTCATGAATTTTAAATGTCTCTCTATCCATCTTAATGCCTCCTTAAGCTGATCTTCATATATTATGTATTCATACAATACTTTTAATCATTATATCATATACTAAATGCTCTAACAATGATTATCAGATTAACTTATTTATAAAGAAATTGTATGAACTTGATCTTTATAGAAATCAGAAATAATGTTATATAGTCCAGCGTTTTCTATTTTCTCCAGGTTAGGATCATTTTCTAAAATAATTTTGACCAAATCATGGGTTGCTTTCAATAAATCAAGGTCATCATAGACATTCCCAATTTTGAACTCTGGGAGTCCATGTTGCTTAGTACCAAAAGTATCACCAGGTCCTCTTGTTTTCAAATCATAATCAGCTATTACAAACCCATCTTGAGATTCTTTGAGTAAACCAAGCCGTTTTTTGGTGTGATCAGCTTTTGAATCAGATATTAAAACACAATGAGAAGCATGTGAGCCACGGCCAACCCTACCCCTTAACTGATGCAGTTGGGCCAACCCAAACCTTTCAGCATTCTCAATCAACATGATTGTAGCATTAGGTACATTGACACCGACTTCTACTACAGTCGTTGAAACCAGGACATCTATACTTCCTTCAGAAAAGTCTATCATAATCTTGTTCTTATCTTTGGGCTTCATCTGACCGTGTAATGCTACGATATTAATATGGTCTGGCATCTGTAATATAAGGTGCTCAGTGTAAGTCTGAACATCTTCAATATCTAGTTCTTCGTGTTCTTCAACCATTGGGCATATGACATAGCATTGTCTGCCAGCTTCTATATGCTTAAGTATAAAACGGTAGATACGGTCCCGGTAATTAGCTGTTACAAGATGCGTTTCAATAGGCTTGCGGCCTTTTGGAAGTTCATCAATAGTTGAAATACTCATATCGCCATATACAATAAGTGCTAATGTACGTGGGATGGGCGTGGCACTCATAACGAGCACATGGGGATAATGCCCTTTTCCAGCAAGCATTTCTCTTTGGTTAACACCAAATCGATGTTGTTCATCTGTAATAACCAACCCTAAATCTTTGAATATGACTTTTTCTTGAATAACAGCATGCGTGCCTATTAGCACATCAATATGGCCTAATTCTAATGCAGCGTACACTTCTTTTTTTTGTTTAGCTGTCATAGAACCTGTAAGTAATGCAAGTCGTATGCCTAAAGATTCGAAAAGAATCCTAAAAGAAGTGAAATGTTGGCTAGCTAATACTTCAGTCGGAGCCATCATAACACCTTGATAGCCATTTTCTGCCACTAGTAACAATGCCAGTGCTGAAATAATTGTTTTCCCGGAACCAACATCCCCTTGAACTAAACGATTCATAGTATTAGGGCCACTTAGATCTGCCATTATTTCATCATATACTTTTACTTGAGCTTTCGTCAATTGATAGGGTAATGCATTTAACAGTGTGCTCACTTTATTAGATACTGGAAAATGATAGACGTTTTTTGTAACAATCGTATCATTTCTAATCAAACCAAGTCCTAGTTGAAATAAGAAAAACTCATTGAAAATCAGCCGCTTTCTTGCAACTGTCATATCAAGATGAGAAGCCGGAAAATGTATTGCTTCAATCGCTTTGGCGTAAGGACATAATTCAAACGAATCTATTATCTCTTTGGATAAAAATTCAGGTAATTGGTCTTTAGTATCTAATAGCACTGCTTTAACTAAACCAGACATGACCTTATTGGATATCCGCTTTGTCAAAGGATATATTGGCATTAACTTGAAATTATCTACTAATTGTTCTTCTTTATAAATAACTGGCGACGAGATCTGTTTCTTACCAAATTTGACGATATACTTGCCTTTTATAATAATTTTTTCACCTTGTTTTAATTGGTTTTTTATATAAGGCTGATTATACCATGTAACCTGAACAGAACCAGAGTCATCTTCAATTGTACCAATCGAAATTAGCAAGCCCCTGATTTTCACATTATTTATCGTGCTGACAAGATAACCTTCAATGAAGTTAACGCTATCTATTTCAAGGGTAGCAATTGGTTTAATGCCAAGAAAGACATCGTAATCCCTTGGATAATAATGTAGCAGGTCATTGATTGTCTCAATATGTAGTTTTAAAAGCAAATGGGCTTTTTTTTCACCAATGCCTTTTAATGTTGAAATGGGTAATCGCACATTCATATAGATTCACCTTAAGTTTCGCCAAAACCAATAAGATGGTAGCCTATTCCTACCATCCTATTTTTTTACATATCTACTTATGATTTATGAACTGTCTATTCAACAGAAAGTATATAGTAATATAATGGTTGTCCACCGCGATGTAATTCCACATCACAATCTTGATAATGATCTTCAATATATTTGACGAAAGCTTTAGCCTCTTCTTCAATGACATCATCACCGTAGTATACCGTTATAAGTTCGCTCTTATCATCAATCAATGCTTTTATCAATGAAGTTGCGCAAGTAAAAACATCTTCCTCAACAGCTAAAATCTGATCATCACATATGCCAAGTAAGTCACCTTCGTGAATCTATTGACCTTCAATCTTTGTATCCCTCACA
>JAQICP010000264.1 GCA_027858555.1 Vallitaleaceae bacterium | reverse complement strand
GCGGTTACGTGAGTCGGACTTTCACCAACTTGTAAGTGACCAGCTTTGCTGGACACGCTTCCTATTGCACAAAAAAAGACCCAGAATCAACTAGGTCCTTATAGATCTTTTAAACTGTTTTATTTTTTAATTTATCATTACTGCCTTGTTTCATCATACATTGACCTTCTAGTGATGCGCCTTCGTCAATAACAATACTCTGACAGTTTATATTCCCGACTACTTTAGCTGTTTTAGTTAAATGAATCTGCTGTGTTACTTCTAGATTCCCTACAACTTCTCCAGCCACTAATATAAAGCTTGCTAACACATTGCCTTCAACTTTGCCACCTTGGCCAATTACAAGACTTGCATCTACTTCAATGTCTCCGATAAATTTACCCGCTATTTGAACGGATGATTTTGATTTCAATTTTGACGTTTCTATTATTGTATCTTCACCAATCAAGGTTAATGGTTTATCGTAACTTGGCTTTTCTGTTGGTTTTGCCATTATTTTATGTCCTCCTCTAATTTAAGAATGGTTCTGGGTCAGTCTCTTGACCATCAATAAACACTTCATAATGAAGGTGTGGGCCAGTACTACTGCCTGAATTACCTGATACAGCTATCTGCTGTCCTCTTACCACTTCATCACCCTCGCTGACAGTGATCTTTGATAGATGCGCATATCTTGTGACATAACCATAACCGTGATCAATATCCACTGTATTGCCATAACCACTTTCATATGACGCACCGATTACTGTCCCTTTTCCAGTTGCATATACTGATGTATATCGAGCTTTAAGGTCAACACCATCGTGAAACCTATACACTCTTGCAATAGGATGAAGACGCAATCCGAACTCACTAACAACATAACTATTATTTACTGGCATGCCAGATGGATAAGCATCCCAAAAATCAACCATCACATCTAATTCTTCATCTAAAACTTCAAGATCTGTTTCTTCAATTACTAATGTACTTAATGAATTATTTAAATTATTTTTTAGTGTTTCATATTCTACGTTAAAATTAGCTATATCATATTCAATACTGGATTCATATACTTCTGTTGTTACATATGTCATTTCTTGAGTTCCGGCTTCCTCGCCGAATGATATAATAGGTGAGGCTTCTTGTATGACAAGTGCTTCACTGGGCTGTTCATTTGTTGTTTTTTCAGTTCTGTTAACGATACTGTTCAATTCTTCTTTGTACGCTTGAATATCTGCTAGATTACTTTCAAGTTCTAATTGTAATGCCTCAAGCTCTTGTAGCTTATCATAATTATCAACATTACTGACTTGCAACGTATCTATCTCAACATCCCTGTCTTCGATGGCGTATCCATTAATCTGGTTCGTATATCTATCAGCTACGGTCTGATACTCTAGCTTAGCTGTATAGTCAACGATATAAAATGCTCCAAGTACAATCACAATCAAAGTGATTAAGAGTGGAAATCTCATCCATTTGGGTAGCTTGATTACCATCGCCTTTTTTGTTGGGTCAGGAATTACCATAAATGTAATGTAATTACTACACTTCTTCTTATGTATCTTTCTATTACGTAGAATCCCTAGTTCCATCAAAAGTCCCACCTTTTAAAAATTTCCCTGTACTCATCCTTTGTGCATAATTGATAGCTTATATAGAAAAAACCTCTTTTTTTCATGCACTATAATAGTATATCACAGATTGTAACATAATTGTAATATATTGAAAGGTATTTTTATAGGTCTTTGGTCCTATTTTTATATCCAAATAGCGCCTTTCAATCCACTAGCTTTTGATGTAAAATAAACATAAAGCTTTGCTTTTTTATTTAAATCATCATATTATATATATATAGGAGCAAAAATGACTATCTCAACTAGATTAAATCCTAACGAACTGATTATAAAATCGATTCCTCCTAATGAGGTCGATGCTTTTATTGATATATTAGGTCATAGGGACACGGAAAATCATGTCTGTAATACATTGATAGCGCCTCTTGTATCCAAAGAAGAAGCTCATTATATTGCTTATTTATATGGTAATCCTATTAGTATTGGCTATATACATGTCTATTTTCCACTTCAAGATGATATACTATGGATTCAAACATTCATCATCAACGAAGCCTTTATTCGAAAAGGATTTGGTACAGCATTTTTTAATCAAATCATAGACCTTTTCACTAAGAGGATTGCCATCAATACCCTTTACCTATCATGTCACGCCGCCAACACAGGTGGCATGCTTTTTTGGGAAAGCTTAGGATTTAAAAAAAGAACCAATCTTACTAAAATTGCAGAAATAAATAATGGGCAAACTCAGGCTATTATATACGAAAAAAAATGTACGCACTAGTAAAGGAGACCTCGTGAATAAAAAAGCACTCGAAACACTCGAATTCAATAAAATTAAAATACAGCTAGCTGAAAAAGCCAGCACACCAAGTGCTAAAAAACTAGCAAGGGATTTAGAGCCTTATACTGATATAAAGCATATTGAAACAGCACAATTAGAAACAGAAGATAGCACCTCTCTTATCCTAAAACATGGCTCCTTACCAATTGGTCGTGTTGGAAATATATCATCCATAGCGCAAAGACTCAAACTCGAAGCATCTTTGTCCATACCTGAATTTTTAGTGATTGCTTCCCTTCTTCGAGCGACTAAACGTATTAAATCATACAGTAGTCAGAGCGACCAAATTCAAGACTTGTCTATTGCTCACTATTTTGAGAATCTAGTCAACTTAAATGATTTATATAGGGAGATTAATCGCTGTATCGTCTCAGAAGAAGAGATTGCCGACGATGCTTCTTCTGAATTAAGTAGAATCCGCAAAGCAATGAGTATCGCACACGATCGCATTAAAACCCAATTGGGTAAAATCATCTCATCTAAAGAATATTCTAATATGCTACAAGATGCGATTGTTACTATTAAAAACGACCGTTACTGCGTGCCAATTAAAGCTGAACACAAAAATAATTTCAAAGGTATGATTCATGACCATTCGGCGTCTGGCGCTACCGTTTTTATCGAACCACTGGCAATCGTTGAACTTAATAACAAGATTCATTCGTTGCTTTCTGATGAAGAAAAAGAAATCGAAAGAATACTACAGAACCTAAGTGAAATGGCCGCACCTGATGTGGATATATTAGTGCTTAATACGCAAATCATCACTAAGCTTGACTTCATATTTGCAAAAGGTGAGTTAGCTCTTAAGATGCGGGCAACAAAGCCGATATTCAACAAAGTCAGGTATATCAATCTTAAGAAAGCAAGACATCCCCTTCTTGATCCCAAAACAGTTGTACCTACTGATATATATATAGGAAGGGAATTTACCTCTTTAGTTGTTACAGGTCCCAATACTGGTGGTAAAACTGTTACCCTCAAAACTGTTGGCTTATTATCTATCATGGGTCAAAGTGGCCTGCATATACCCGCATTGGATCGTTCTGAATTAGCCATCTTCACTGAAATATATGCCGATATTGGTGATGAGCAAAGTATCGAGCAATCCCTTAGTTCGTTCTCTTCGCATATGGTCAATATTGTCCACATTCTTGACCATGCAGATTATGACAGCTTAGTGCTTTTTGATGAATTAGGTGCCGGTACAGATCCCGTTGAAGGCGCTGCCCTTGCTATGGCAATTCTCGGCGCATTGTTTAACAAGAGCATCCGAACACTTGCAACAACCCATTATAGCGAATTAAAAGAGTATGCCCTTTCAACGAAGGGTATTGAAAACGCTTCTTGCGAATTTGATATAAATACTTTAAGTCCTACCTATAAGTTGTTAATTGGAATACCAGGAAAATCAAATGCCTTTGCAATTTCTAAGCGGTTAGGACTCAAAAGTGATATAATAGAAGCATCCAAATTATTAATTGAAGGAAAAGCCATTCGCTTTGAAGATTTAATTACTGATTTGGAAACGAATAAAAAATCGGTTATAATAGAGAAAGATAAAGCAGAGCGATATCGCACAGAGGCTCTAACCTTAAAAGAAAAGGTTGAAGCTCAGGAAATAAAATTGCTTGCACAAAGAGAACTCAAGTTAAAAGAGGCAAAAAAAGAAGCATATGAGATTATAGAAGCAGCTAAGAAAGAGGCAGATGAGATTATTCGCGCTATGAGAGATACTTCAGGTTATGATTCCAAATCAATGGAGCAAAACAGAAGTAAGTTGCGAGATAAGATGTCTCAACTGTCAGATGATTTATACCAAAAAGATGCTGCTACTAATACGCATACTGCTACTCCGAGTGCCGCGTCTATTTCTAAAGGAGATACCGTATATGTTACTACTTTTGAACAGGAAGGCCTTGTTTTAGAACCGCCTAATGTAAAAGGTGATTTGGTTGTACAGATGGGTATTATGAAAACCAATGTTAACATTAGTCAGATACGACTTGTTAATAGCAAGGATGCAACAACCTCAAAATCAACCAAAAAAACCAGTACAACACGTGCTTCATTGTCAAAAGTGCAACACATAAAAACTGAACTAGACTTACGAGGTGAAACCATTGAAAGTGGCCTTGGCTTACTTGATAAATATTTAGATGATGCCTACCTTTCTAACTTGCCCATCGTTACCATTATTCACGGTAAGGGTACTGGCGCACTTCGTACAGCCATTCAGCAACATCTCAGAAAAGTGAAATACGTGAAATCATACCGCTTAGGTGAGTATGGCGAAGGCGAATCGGGTGTTACTGTTGTTACGTTCAAAGAATAGAAGAGGATGAGCTTATGGATAATAAAATTAGAATACTAATTGTAGATGATGACGAGAACATTGCAGAGCTGATATCACTTTACCTTAATAAGGAAGGTTATGATACCAAAATGATTCACCATGGTAGTGAAGCCATTGGTGCATATGAATCTTTCTTACCTAATCTAATTGTATTGGATTTAATGCTTCCTGGTAAAGATGGCTATGATATCTGTAAAGAATTACGCCAAAGGTATAATGTACCAATTATCATGCTGACTGCAAAAGGGGAAACTTTTGATAAAATCTTAGGCCTTGAACTGGGTGCAGATGATTATATGGTCAAACCTTTCGATACAAAAGAATTAACTGCTAGAGTTAAAGCAGTACTGCGTAGGTACAGTGCGCCAGATAACAAAACAAAACAAGTTATAATCAATGATCTTAATGTGAACTTGGCTAATTATTCCGTCACTTTCGAAGGTAGCCGCGTTGAAATGCCCCCAAAAGAATTGGAACTACTTTATTTCTTGGTATCAAGTCCAAACCAAGTTTTTACAAGAGAACAATTACTTGATCGTATTTGGGGTTATGAATATATTGGCGATACAAGAACTGTAGATGTCCATATCAAACGGATTCGCGAGAAAATACAAGACAATGACCTGTGGGGCATTAAAACCGTATGGGGTATTGGGTATAAATTCGAGGTAAGATAGCATGTTCAAATCCTTTTCCATCAAATTTTTCATCTCCTACACTGTTGTAACTTTAATCATGTTTGTTATGATTTACTATGGTTTTAACATCTATCTGGTAAATCAATATTACAAACAGACAACATCGGAACTTGAGACTGAAAAACAAAAAATAATGATGGACTTGGAAAATATCAGCTATTTTGATGAAGAAACCTTAGCGGCTACTTTTGATTCAAAAATGGCCTATTCAACACATAACTTCTATATCCTTGATACGCAATCTAATGTCATATATGACACTCAAGTGGATGAACTCTCAATAGAGGGTGATTTTATATACAACGAAGCTGTCAAACACGCCCTAGATGGCGAAACACATGTGGAAAAGAGTACCCTTAATAATACTTTTTCTGTAACTAGTGTTATCGCAACTTTACCAATCATAAAGAATAATGAAGTAGTCGCAGCATTGGTCAACACAGCACCAATGCCTGCAATTACTGATATAATAAGAAACATCTCTTTTGTCATCTTTCTTATATTGATGGTCATCCTGGCTATCACTTTTACATTCACATACTTCTTCGCATCTAAAGTCACGTCCACAATTGGTGCATTTAATGAAACGGCCAAAAGAATTGCTTCTGGTCAATTAGCCAGTCGTGTGGATATGCCTTATACCAACAATGATGTTGGTATTTTAGCAAAAAACATGAATTTCATGGCTGAAGAACTTCAACGTGTGGATAATATGCGCAAAGAGTTTATAGCGAATATTTCACATGATTTACGTTCACCTTTAACTTCCATTGGCGGTTTTGCTCAAGCCATGTTAGATGGTACCATTCAAGCTGATAATCAAAAAAAATACCTCAAAATAATTCTCACTCAAACCGAGCATCTCACCAATCTGACGCAAAACATATTATTGTTAACTCAGATGGAAAATAATATCGTCAAGCTTGAAAAAAATAATTTTGATATCCATCATTTGCTTAAAAAAGTATTGATTCAATTCGAAAAGAACATCGTGGATAAATCGATTGTAATAAGTCTAATCACTGACAATGACTCATTAATGGTAAATGCTGATTTAAACCAGATACAAAGGGTCATCTACAACATTATTGATAATGCAATTAAGTTCTCAAGAGTAGGCGACGAATTAACCATTGAAACAATGGTTATGGAAAACAATATTCAGATATCCATATCAGACACTGGTATGGGCATGTCAGAAACAGAAATCAAATATATGTGGATTAGGTTTCATAAAGGCGATAAGTCTAGAGGACAAGATAAAAGAGGATTTGGTATTGGTCTTTCAATTGTTCGAGAGATTATAAACGCACACAATCAGACCATTGATGTGTTTAGCCAACTAGGCAAAGGCACAACATTTATCTTCACCCTAGATAAGGCCAAATAAAAAGTACTACTTGATTCATAACGATATCAAATAGTACTTTATTTTATTCTGAATATATATCCCAATCTAATCTATGCAAATTACCATGTGCTTCAAGGTCGCTAAATGATAGTTGTCTTAGGGCCTCATAAAGTATAATTGCTACTGAATTAGATAAATTCAAAGACCTGATGGTGCCTATCATTGGAATCCTAATACTTGTATCTGGGTAATTAACTAGTATTTCCTCTGGGATGCCTGCACTTTCTTTCCCAAAAACTATATAACAGTCTTTTGTATATGCAACTTCTGAATAAGTATGCTTTGCTTTTGTGGTTGCCATGAATAGTTCAGCATCTGGGTGAGCATCCAGAAAACCTTGAAAATTAATATATGTGGTCACATCAAGATGCTCCCAATAATCAAGACCTGCCCTCTTAACTGACTTTTCATCAATAAAAAAACCTAATGGTACAATCAAGTGCAATTTTACTCCCG
>JAQICP010000254.1 GCA_027858555.1 Vallitaleaceae bacterium | reverse complement strand
GTAATATGATGTATATTAGTGTGATTAAAATTATTATGGAAGGGAGCACCGGTTTAATCCATAAGCTACGTCTAGAGAATTGTTCTAATTCATCTAGGTCTAATATGGATTTAATGAGTCGATTCATTGTCACCCTTCTTCCTTCGCCTAAAGCGAATGATCATACCAATTAAAAAGGTGACAAGAAGGGTCAATACACTACCGAGTATACCTGACGTACTTGTACCAACTTTATTAGAAGCCTCTGATTTATTAAAATCATATCCTGGTAGCAAGGCAATTTTTTCTTGAACATTTTCAAAAAATGTATTGATAGCCGAAGGATTACTAACCTCTGTCACTGTTGAACTTTGATTAAGTGACCATTCTAAGCCATCTGGATTGGTTGATGCAAGTAGGGATAATACGCCTCCGATGATGATAGTCGTGGCCAATAGTGTCAGCAGAATTTTCTTTAAACCAACTGGCTCTGACGGTTCCCACTTATGATATATCAAATGATTGTTCTGACTGCTTAAGTACGTCACAATAATACCAGTTATAAGACCTTCTATGACACCAATCACAAGATGTATGGGTTGCATGAAAAGTAAAAATGTGCCCATATCCAATTCAATTCTGCCTTATGCAATGGTCTCTACAACAACACCTATTGAACCTAGTTGCAATCCAACGACGGCTGCTAATAAAGAAGCAACAATAATACGCCCTTTACTGAGACCTTTACCGATTATGGGTTTAAAAACCAATGGGTATGCTACAAAGGCTGTGAAAAACCCAAGGTTAATCAAGTTGCATCCAAATGCCAGTAATCCGCCATCAGCAAAAAATAAAGCCTGAATCAGAAGAACACAGGCCATGGTTAAAAAGCCAGCAGCAGGGCCAAGAACAATGGCCAGTAACATACCACCACCGATATGACCACTTGAACCAGTGCCCGGAATGGCAAAGTTAATCATTTGTATGGCAAACAAAAACGCACCCATAACTGCCATTAAAGGTAATCTTTTCTCAAAAATCTCTGCTTTTAAAGTTTTTATTGAATAGCCTATTGCCCCACTACTGGTTGCTAGCATGGTGCCCCCGACTAAAGGTGTAATTAATGCGTCGCTCATATGCATAAGTTATTTCTCCAAATCATACCTATAGTTACTACTTTCACGAACAATCAGTTCAAAAGGTAGATTAATTCTAACCGGGTAATCCCTTTTAGTCTCTATCTGCTCAATTAGAGTCTTAACGGCTCTAGAGCCCAGTGCTCTTCTTGGAATACCTATTGATGATAATCTAGGCGTGGAAAACGAAGCCATTTCAACATTATCAAGACCTATGATTGCCACATCTTTTGGTACTACATAACCTTCGTCTTGAAGGGCTTTCATCACACCAAATGCAGTTGCATCATTAGCACAATAAAATGCAGAAGGCACTTCATTTTTATTTGTTTTATGTAAATAGGTCATCATTTCCTGATAGGCTGCTGTTGTTCTGAGTTTCGTGTGCATGATATTATTTTCATCTATGGGCAAGTCTTTTTCCTTCATCAAATCACAATAGGCTTTATACCTCAGTTCATTGATTGACATCTTGTCTAAATCACGCTCTCCAATATAACCAACGTAGCCAATATGCTTATGGCCACTGTCAATAAGGTGATTGATTGCAGCTTTAGCACCTTCATAACCATCACATATAACCTGATCAAAACCTGCCTCTACAGGGTTAATACCAGCATATACAATATGATTAAAATGGCCTTTGATCATATCAAGGATACTTTCTTCAAATCGCCCAAGTATGATGACACCATCAACAGTATGATTGACTATGTAACTGTATAAGGCTTTGTAATCCATCATGGCTGCTGATACTGAATAGGCCAGATTATAATTTTGGTGATTTAATTCTATTTGAACGCCAATACCGATACAGCTAAAAAAAGGATCGTTGTTCAGATCGTATGTAGAGGTGTAGATACAACCAATACGGCCGATCGCCAGTTCATTGTCTACTTCACCCTTTACTAGGTTTTTAGCATTTTTATTTGGTACGTACCCAAGTTCTTTTACTATAGCCCATATCTTATCCGTAGTTTCAGAACTTGCTGGCCGTTCTCGATCACCATTGATTACCCTTGAGACCGTTGAGACAGATACGCCTGCCGCTTTTGCCACATCAATTAACTTGATTTTCATCAATATTACCTCATATCATTGTCGATATAGTATTTATT
>JAQICP010000202.1 GCA_027858555.1 Vallitaleaceae bacterium | reverse complement strand
GTCCATAAACAAGTATCTAATTCATACCGTAGTTCACATAATCGAATCTGCTGGTTTAGTACGATTTCACAAGTGAATTTGTATATTTTATTCCCAGCCATGGTATCTAATTCTAAGTTATATAGTTTGACGACGGGACAAATTTTTGTTTTCCCTTCTTCGCCAATTATTTTGAATTTAAGTGGGTGTATTTTACCACACTGTTCGGTCCAACTAATCATTTCTATTGGTTTTGCCAATACTTTCAAAGCGTTCAACTCCTTTTGCTTTAGAGTAAGCTTGTCATAACGGGATAATGCTCTTCTCCAACCCCCCCAGACATGGGTTTAATGCCAGAATGTAAAAAGCAGGCACGGTATATAGCGGTGGTACCATGTTTTCTACGAATTTGATCTACAGCATGATCTTTTCGTTGTTCTTTAATATAGTCATCTGTGTCTAGCACACACAATTGAGTAAAGTCATTATCTGATAATTCAGAGATTCTAATGCCTAGTTTGCGAATAGGAGAGCCAGCCCATAATTCATCAAACAGTTCCTTTGCAATGTAAAATATATGTGATGTCGAGTCAGTGGTGGAATATAACTTGCGTTGATGACTGGCATGCTTGAAATCAGCGGTTACGATGGATACGGAAATCAACTGACACACCAATTCTGATGATCGCAAGCGCATACAAATTGTTTCGCATAGGGACAGTAATACTTTGTATGCAATATCATAAGTGTTAGCATCGAAACGGATGGTCGTAGAATTACCGATGCCTTTTACGACTTCAAAATTACTTTTTCTAACAGGCGAGTGGTCGAGACCTCTTGCAAAACTCTGAATGAGAAGTCCGTGGCTTTTCATATACGTATATAGCATATCAGTATTTGCCTGGGCTAAGTCGCCAATAGTATGAATGCCTAATTGGTGTAGCTGCCGTTTAGTCTGTCTACCAACCATGAATAGCTCATCAACTGGCAAAGGCCACATTTTTTCTTCTAGTTCATCAGGAAAAAGCGTATGGACTTTATTGGGTTTCTCGAATTCAGAGGCCATTTTAGCTAATAATTTGTTAGAAGAAATGCCCACGTTGACGGTGAACCCTAATTCTTTTTCGATCCGGTTGCTAATGGTGTGAGCCACTTCTAGGGGGGCTCCGTGATGATAAGACATATTGGAATAATCCAAAAAACATTCATCAATGCTGAATTGTTGAACGCGTGGTGAATAATCATGGAAAATATTGACCATAGCCTGACTTGCCTTTACATAAAGATTATAATCAGGGGGTATTACAATAAGGTTTGGGCATAAATTATAAGCCTCTCTTAAAGGGTTGCCAGTCTTAATACCATATTTTTTTGCAAGTGTAGATTTAGCCAAAACAATCCCATGTCTGGAAGCTTCATCGCCACCTATAACAGCAGAAACGGTCCGTATATCTAAAGAATCACCTTGTTGCAAGCGATGCACAGCCGACCAACTCAAATACGCCGAATTCACGTCTATATGAAAAATAATCCTATCCATAAGATACCGCCTTTTTGTGGAGTACTTATATTATAATACGAACATATGTTCTAGTCAAGAATTAAAGATGGGGACGGACTACAAATCAAAAAAAGAAAAAACATTAAGTAGGACCTGTGAAAACTAAGAGAAAATCAACTGAAGTAGTTGTTCCTTATTATAAGTCGATTTGAAAAGCTCATTACCTTTTTTGTTTAGCCAATATATGTTTGAGAGGGAAATATCACCGAATATAGAAGCTATTTCACGATAAGTGATACCACAGATACTTCGAAGTAGGACTGTCGATATACACCGTAAATCATGAAAAGCGTGATGATAGTTTTTAGAAAAGATAGTGATGCCCTCAAGGGAAAAATGACGAGATATTCGATTGAGAACCTTTAACGGAGACACCGTTTTTGAGAGGTAATGAGTGCCGGTAACATAAAGATAACTTTCATCTGGTGAGGGATTTTTTGTGAATGGGGTAAGCCGTCCATCAAAAAAGCAGTCGTCTTCGATAAACTTATTTCTAATTCCAGGCTTATGATAGGCCGCGTATAGCTGATGCAATTTTAAAAATGAGGCTTTTGAATTATTCAAATAGTGACGGAGAATACCTTTGTCGAGGTGATAGATATTATCTATTGAGGGGCTTTGATAGTACTTGAAAGATGAATATGGATAATCCTTTAATGTATTTGTCAAATAGCCAAGATCAAGAGGATTGTAATGAATATAGCATATAGCTGTTAACAAATAAGCCAGTGAATTAATAATCTTACTCTTAAAACGATCAGCAAAAACGGGGCCGTGACGAGCATATTTGCTATTATAATACTTCGCATAGCTACAATTAACTTTTTTCATAAAATAGGAAATATTAATGGAATTGGGATTCATAATAAAATGAATATGGCTACTCATTAAGCAAAAAGCAACTAGAGTTGTACTTAACTCTTGGGTAGTTTTCGAAAGAATATCAAGGTACTTTTGCTTGTCGTAATCATCTCTAAACAGATTGAATTCAGAGAGCGAGCGACATATAATATGGTAATATGCACCTTTGATTCTGATGCGTGGAAAACGGGCCATAGGAACCTCCTTAGAATGTATGTTCGATAAAATGTTATCATAGAGGGGCTGTTTACTCAATAGTACGTTAGTACTAATATTTTCTTAAATTGAAACAAAATACTCAATAAACAGACAACAATGGGAGCATATAATAGATGTCGAATAATTACAAATATGGGAGGACCTGCTAAAAATGGGTAATATCAGGTGTTTTGAAGAATAATCCTATAGTCGAAAAATTGTAAAAATCATAAAATTGAATCAAGTTACGAAAGGAAAAAGTATAAAAAAAGATGGAAATTTGAAGACCGTCCCCAAACAAGTAAAAAATAATAACCAATCAAAACACCGGAAATATATAAATAATCACCAAAGCGAAAACGAAAATATAAAAATATGCACAATAAACAACCTATTAGCAGCCACCGATTGCTGGTTATTTTTCACTAATCGAATATTTACATGCTCTTACCCTTGTCAATGACATATAAATACCGTATAATTTATTTCATTAGTCAGGGGGTGATGGATTCTAATATGATAATCGGACAGACCTATTTTGACAGATACGAGATACTTAGTCTCTTGGGAGAGGGCGGTATGAGTCGTGTATATCTGGTCAAGAATATCAAGCTAGGTAATATGTGGGCGATTAAAGAAGTACCAAGGATGAATATAGGGATAGAGGTTTTAGCTGAAGCAGATATTTTGAAGAAGTTGAATCATTCAGCTATTCCCAAAATTATTGACATTGAAGAAGATGAAAGCAATGTTTATATAATTGAAGAGTATATAGAGGGTGACAATCTAAAAGCTTACAAAGTAGGGCAAGAGTATATAGTCGAAACACAAGTCATCGACTGGGGACTTCAACTTTCAGAAGTCATTCAGTATCTTCATGGACAACAACCTAGTCCAATTATTTTCAGGGATATAAAACCAAATAATATTATTGTAACCAAAAGTAAAGAAATCAAATTGGTGGATTTTGGCATTGCGCGCGAGTTTAAGCAGGGTCAAAGTAAGGATACCATGCCACTTGGTAGTCGGGGTTATGCTGCGCCTGAACAGTTTGGCGGAGATCAATCTGATGAGCGGACCGACATATTTGCATTAGGTGTTACGTTATATTTTTTGGTTACAGGACAAAACCTGGGAGAACCACCCTATATTGTTCGCTTCGATGAAGAAATCGCAGAACAAGTATCAGGACCCTTAAAAAGGCTTATTAAAAAGTGTTGCGAACCTATTCCTGAGAATCGATATCAGAATATCGCAGAGTTAAGCCAGGACCTGAAATCACTTCAAAAACTACATATCAAAGACATTCCATCACATAAAACACGCGGCATAAAATTAAAAAAACAAGTTGAAGCACTCAATTTAGGTAATTTACACAAGACCTTTAATATTGGGGTATCAGGTGTAGCATATGGTAGCGGCAGTACCCATACAGCCATTATTATTGCGAATGCTTTAGCAAAATTTCATAGAGTAGCTATAGTATCAGTAGATCAAAGCAATGACTTTTCGGAAATATACCTAAGCCTAGGTGACACGCATAAAAAGACCACTCATCATAAAATGTTTCGATATAAAAGCGTATCATATTTTTGGGATATTAATCTGGAGGATTTTCTAGCAAGTGAAAAGTACAGTTATGATTTTATTGTTTGGGATTATGGAGAATTACTAAAGTCATCGGTCCTGAAGGATTATGCGAAATGTGATATTCGTCTTGTAATAGCACATGCAATGGATTGGAAGATACAAGAACTACTAGCATTTTATGAAGAAATGCAGGATTTTGATAGAAAACATGAATGGCGTTATGTGATTCCGTTTTGTGAATCGGGCGATCTAAAAGATATTAAGACATATATTGAAAATCCGATTGCTGCATTGCCATTTCATAAAAATCCCTTTATAGTCACAAAGGAAATAAGAAAAAAATTACGATCAATTCTAACAGATTAAATATAAGGAAGCTAACATCATTGGGGAATGAGGGCAGTTCGCACGTGGACTGTATGGAGGTTAAAATGGGATTTGCACGTCGTAAAAGGCGCAAAGTTAAGGGGTTTATTTATATTGCGGGAATTATTCTTATAGTATTGGTTATCAGTGGTTCAGTTTACTATCTGATACAAAACAGGTTAAAACTAATCGAGAATATATATCTAACACAAATTGAAAATCTAAAGTACGAAGCATATCTAAACCACAAAGTTGTTTATGTACCAACAACTTTTATTGAAAGCGGCTCCATTATAACAGCCGATCAAGTTCTTCAAAAAACGATCATTTCAGACTTAGAGGAAACTCTATACATCACATCCCAAGATTTTGGCAAATATAGCATTGCTGATTTAGAAGCAAACATACCCATCATGCGTTTTTCTGTAGCAGAAGAATTTTTACCAGATGATATTCGTGAACAGGAATTTCATTTCTTCCAATTGCCGACTTATCTAGGTGATAATCAGTATATTGATGTGCGAATTTCTTTTCCAAATGGGGAAGATTATATTGTGCTAACTAAAAAGAAAGTACAGCAAGTTAATCTAGAAACAAACACACTCTGGCTATGGCTATCTGAAAAAGAAATACTCCAAATCAGTAGTGCTACTGTGGATGCATATATCCAAGAAGGCACATGCATCTATACAACGGTTTATGTCGAACCATCACTACAGGAGGCGGCAGTGGTAACTTACCCGGTGAATGCATCTGTACTTGTTCTGATACAGGATAATCCCAATATTGTTGCAGAGGCAAAAGGTGCTTTATCCATAGAGTCTAGAATGGCACTTGAAAGTCGTTTAGTAGGTGATATGAGTGATATAGATTGGAGCATTATGTCTAGTGAAACTGATGAAATTCAATTGGAAAACAAAGAAAATTCGGACAATGGTTTAACTGAATCTAGTCAAACTGATAGTAGCGAAACCACTAGTACAATTAATATTGATGATGAGATTGTGGATACTACTAATACTGTAAATAATACAGACGATTCACTTCAATCGTCTTCAGGTGAGGGGGTTGTGGGCAGTGAAAACTTCTTCGATTAAACTTGGTTTTATTGGTTCCTATAAAATAGATTTACTCATATACTTGGGTATGATTTTTCATCATATGGGGCTTAAAGTGCTAATTATGGATATCAGTCCCAAGCGCTATCTTAATTACTATATTTCAGGTATATCAATTGACGGCATTACCCATCTAGGTGGGATTGATTATTGTTTGAATGAAATGCCGGAGTTCTTACTGGTAGGATATGATATTGTGCTTTGCGATTATGGATTGAGCCTTAAGGAACTTAATGGTTACATTGAGTGTGACTGGCATTTTCTTATAACAGATGCACAAAGACATCACATCGATCCCCTTAGATACCAATGCCGATTGATTAAAGAACGGACTAACGATGATATTAAGTTAGTAAAAATATATAGAGATCTGGTACCTAGTAAGATTGATGAGGATTATCTGGATTATATATTAGAAGTGCCCATGTGTTTCGATGTAGTTGCGAGCTATACGTTTAGTTATAGTTTGGATGATTATAAGCTGAACCTGCTCAATTCGTATAATGAACAAGTTCAATTTGTTGGTTTATCAAAGCAGTATTTGGATTTCTTCCAGGATGTGGTCGAGGAGATATGCAAGGATAGTCCAAATAAGACTCATGTAGCAAATAGCAGAAACAACGGTAAAAAAACCAATAAATCAGGACAGATGATGATTAGAAAACTTAAGAATGATACAGATCAAATGACTAATATTATACAAATGAATAAGCGTATAAGTAAGGCTATAAGTATGGCGAAAAAAGGGGGAAGTATCACATGAAAGTAGCATTTTGGAGCACAGTTCATGGACAAACGACAACCACATCTAATGTTTTGGCAATTAGTATTATGATTGCCTTAAAACAGACACTTAAAACCTTAATAACACATAATCACTATTATCACTCCACACTAGAACACACATTGCTAGATGCTAACTACAGAGACCCTGAGCTAACTGAATTCAGTGATATGGGAATAGATGCAGTTAGTCGTTTCATCAAGTTCAATACAGTAGATGAATCGTGTATAAAGAATTATGCTACGACCATTATTAATAATCGTTTGGATTTTTTGACAGGAAACAAGCAGGCC
>JAQICP010000200.1 GCA_027858555.1 Vallitaleaceae bacterium | reverse complement strand
TGTTAATCTATACCTTGCTTCCTTTTTCCAAACTTCAATCAGTTGATTAATTTTATCATAATAATCTTCATATTGACCAGCTTGTTTTGCTATCAGTGCCATTTCATAGACGATATCATCCTCAGAATGGTTGGTACTATCAAGGTTATCTGCATAAGACACCGCTTCTATCGCTTTGATTATCTGTTTATCGTATCTGTATAATTTTGAGAGGATCATATAGAACATTCTGCTTTCACCACATACTGTCATAGCCTCTTCTATAGTTTCAATAGCCACGTCTAAGTGCTTTGCTTTTTCATAGATCTGGCTTTTAAGTACATAATACCTTACTAGATTGACTTCTTTCACCTGCTCTATTTGCTCCATTGCTGTTTTTAACTGTCTAGCTTCAATTCTTGTCTCGATTAACTTATACAGTGTTTCTTCAGAAGACTCTAGTGAATATGACTTCGAGAAATATAATAAAGCTTCGTTATATAGTCTTTTTTGCAAACATATCTCGCCACCTTCATAGAGCAGCGGCCCGCTTTGATACGCTTCAACAATGGTGTATATGAGTTCTAGGGCCGCGTCAAGCCTACCCTGTTGTTTATAGATTTGAATCAAATTATGATACATCTCACTACTTGGACTTATCTCGATTGCATGCTTCAGCCGACTCTCGGCCTCTTTATAATCATGTAACAAGAGATGCATCATACTCATGTTGTTCTCAACTTCCACCGAATAAGTGATTGTTAATGCTTCTTTATAGTACTTTATAGCCTTAGCATATTGATTCATTTCATAAAATCTATCACCTCGGTATTTGAACTGCTCATGTTCGCTTAGCTGATCCCAGGTATGAATCTCCTCGAGGAAGCGATCATGATTCTCTAATTCAATGGGCATATATTCAAAAAGCATCCTAAAAACGGGTTCCAGTTGATTCGGCGCAATCTCCATACCCATGATGTGATTTTTCACCTCTTTAAGGCCGATTTGGTCCTCGATGAATTGGAGCATCCGTTCAGAGTCAAATACAAACGTGCTTTCAAACCAATCTTGGTGCAGTTGGTAGCACAACCCTTCATAGGAATGAACGGCCACTTTTGATATGGGAAATATATATGGTTCAAGAATCTCTAGTGGTGAAATGCTTTCATATATAGTCACAGTTCTACTCCAATCGAATCAATTCTGCAATACTCATAGCTATATTATCTAAAATATCAAAAAACGGTTCATCCATATTATAGTAATTGCCATCTTTTCCTACAATCGGTTCATATGCTTGTCTGCTTTTTGAATCCTTATGGGCAACCACATAAGTGGTTATAGCCATATCGTCTAGTAATTTTTTAACATCTAGAATCGATTTGCCTTTATATGTCGGTACATGTGGTGGTGCATCCGTAATAAGGATAAACACATTTTTATAATCCCTATTAAGCTCTGATTTTCCAACATGTTCTGAAGCAGTTATCAGGGCGTCTAGAGCGCTTTCTGGTATGTCGCCACCATAGGTTCTAGGAACACGTTTTACATTCTTTTGGAACTTAGTGACATCACTTGTGAATTTGTATACTTTAGGTTTTTCCTTTTCATACAGATCCCCAAAGCCTATCAGGCAAAGTTGATAATCAAGGTCTGAAGCCTTCAGTATATTAGAAAACTCTATGGCTCTCTCTTTTACACCCTCAATATAGATATCCATACTACCCGTGGTATCAATAATAAAGACGATATTAATGCCAGCTACACCTTCCTTGGTTGTTGTGGTTGGCAAGGTTGGCATGGTCTTATGTCTATCGAAACTGGCCGATGAGGTATTGCCGGTTTTCATATCTTTTACAAACACTTCGAATATATTATCCTCATTAATTGAATAAGTAAGGGCTAATTGGTTATCTTGGCTGATTCCTTCTAGCATTACGTTCCCTATATATTTTTTATTTTCTACGGCTTCTTCTTCCCATTGGTATACATCCACTCTTACGGCTTGGCCTTTAGTGGTTGTGAAGCCTTCGTCTGTAACACTTGTTGGAATCTTAGTCCCCATGGGAATAATAGGTATCATTTTTTTCTTCAACGTATTAGTATCCACTACTGCTTCAGTACCAATAATCTGTCTGGTAATCTGCTCGATGCTGACCGAAGCATTCGGTAAATGGATCAGGTAATTATAGATGGCAGCGCCCATTGCCACACTTTTTGCTGGATCTGTTGCACGGTAAGGTTCTTTTATATTCCCTGCAACCATTCTTTTTACCATGGGTATCAGTGTGGATCCACCTACTAATATTACTTTTGATATATCATCAGCTTCTACACCAGCTCTTTCAAGAGCCGTACCCACTATATCTCTTGTTCGTTCGATATACCCTCGTATCAATCCTTCAAAATCATCCTTGGTAACCTCTTGAACAAGATTATATGGTATGCCTTCATGGACAACCAGTGGGTTGATTTTGATAGTAGCCTTATTGGTTGATGATAACTTTATTTTGAGCTGCTCTGCTTCTTGCTTTAATTTATATCGAATACGCTCTATGATAGAGGGCTCAAACATATCAAGTGTCAGATTGGTCATCACTTCAAACTGGCCGATCATATAATCTACAAGGGCTTGATCAAAATCATCCCCTCCTAGATGCATATCTCCCACATCAGATAACTCTTGAAATGTCTCATTACCATACACATCCATATTGACTTTCAGCACGCACGCATCAAAAGTACCGCCACCTAAGTCATAGACCAATAATGTCTGGGCATAATTTTGCTTATAGCCATATTCTATTGCTGCGGCAAGGGGTTCTGAAAGTAGATGCACAACCTTAAACCCAGCATATTCGCCAGCTTTTTTTGTTGCCACAATCTGCTTATCATTAAAATAAGCCGGATGTGTAATCACCACTTCGTTAAAAACCTCACCAGACTGTTCCTCTGCCGCTTCTTTAATCCGGGTGAGAATGATACCACTGATATCCTCTGGTAGAAAAGATTGTTCACCAATAACAATCGGTGTTTCCTCACCGATTCGGCGCTTAATGGATAGAATCGTTTCTTCTGGATATATCACCGCACCACTTTTTGCTTCACTGCCAACAATAATCTCACCATCAAGAAAACAAACCGCAGATGGTAATACTTCATCAACACCATCAATGCGAATGACGTCAAGTCGACTACCATCTGAGTCTATAATGATACCGACTGAGTTGGTTGTTCCAAGATCAATACCTAAATATGCCATAACCCTACTCCTATCTATTCAACTTCTATAGTAACAGATTCATGCCTCCTGGGCGTAAATCCAACTTTGAATCCATTGCTTTCAAAGGCTTTCTGGTAGCCCATATCTTCTACTTCACCTTTTACTAAGCCACCTTCTTCTTCCATAGCTAAAGTGACTTTCAAGTAAGTTTTTCCTGAAGGTCTTCTTGGTAAATCTTTTATTGGTAAATCTTTTATATGAACATGCCCTATTAGGTGGCACTTATCAACACTGTCGCCTTTATTCATTCTTTCCAAAATTGTAATATCAAGCGTTGTCATTTCCTCTTCTGTTTCACCAGTCAAAGTGAAAATCTGAGTTTTGCGAGCTAAGGAATATGGCGTCCCTCTACTAATCATACTATGAAATGCTGGTTTTTTGTCAAAATCCATCAAAAATCCTATATCGTGAGGCACTGTCACATCAAAATTAACTTTTTTGCCAAAGGTCTTTATATCTTGATGACTTAGTACACCTAGTTTCATACTAGCATAATAAGTGGCCCCTATGGCAATATCCAGGGCAGGTTTTTCAGAAGAATAGATAATTACTTCATTGTTAAAGATTGACACCAACATTTCCTTGACCCAAGGCATGCTTGAAGATCCGCCTTCCAATAAAATTCTTGAGATTTCTGAGGGTTCAATCGTTCCCTCTGCACCTTCCCTAAGTGCTCGAAGTACCAAAGTTCTTGTTTTTTTAACAAATTTTGATATAAGCTCTTCAAAGTCATCTCTTGTAATCTTTTTAGCAAACGGTGGCACTATAAAGGAAAATGGCACCCGTATTTGTTTGACACCGGAAAGTCTTTCCTTAAAATCTCTTGCCATGGTCATGAGCTCGGCTTGATTCTCCAGAGCTATATCTTTCTGAGATTTACCCGTTTCATCTTTAATCCAATTATATAATAATCTAAGTATATATTCATCAATATTATCACCGCCATGGTAACTTTCGCCACCTTCACTGATGACTTTCATACTAATTGCATCGCCTTTAGTACTCACGACCTCAAAAATAGTAATGTCAAGTGTGCCCCCACCAAAATCGAATACCATGATTTTTTCATCTTTTTTAAGTTCCTGTCTGAAGTTATAAGCAAGGGCTGCCGCCTTTGGTTCTTCAATCAAACAGATTAGCTTATCAGAAAGCCCTGCTAATTGACAAGCTCTGATGGTTGCCTTTTTAGCCGCATCATCAAAATCATATGGCACGGATACGACTACACCAATTACAACACTATTAGGGTTCATATGTCGGATTTCATCAACTAGATGCTTGATAATCTTAGCCGATATGACTTCAGGTACATAGCTTGCACCACCGAATTCATACGTGGCATTCTCGCCCATTTTTCTTTTGACTGAAGAGATCGTAGTATCAGGGTATAATTTCATAGACCTGAGTGCTTCGTCGCCAACAACCCATTCCGCTTCCATACCTTCCCGTCTATATTGAACAACTGAAGGCATGGGAATCTTTGAGAAGCCATGGCTCATATCGATTGGTTCTGGGCAATTATGCCCTTTATGCCAATAGGATATAACCGAATTAGTGGTACCAAAATCAATACCGATGATATACCAATCCTCTTCAAATCGACCGTCTTTTACAATCAAATCTCTATAATATTCCCAGTTCATATAATTACCTCTTATAATGGCAGCGACGTCGTGCGCACATCCACTTTCCCATATTCATCTATAGTCATGATTAAAGAAATTCTACTGATAGCCTTCTCTTTATAGTCATCTAAAGAAATTGTCTTGATTACTTTGTAGACATCCATTGTCCTGGCGGTATCCACTGTTTCCACGGTATCTACAGTGTCAATTGTCACCACTGTCTCTATTGTCCCTGCATTATCCACTGTACCCATTGTAGCCACTGTGTCTGCTATACTCACTTCAGTTGTTCTACCCGCTACCACTTCATCTGGAACGGTATCATCATAGGTGACGATATGCATCAGATGCTCTGGACCAGCAGTAGACTGATTGTCTATTATTAGCCCAATAGGTTCACTCTCTGTTTGATAGGCTACACCTTTACCAATCAGTTCCTTGTAAGTATCCCTGCTACCTGTTTTTATTGCATTATTTATTATTTTATTTGAACTAGTATTAATAGTCGTAGTAGATCTAGTGGCTTTATCCTTCACTAATATCCCGTAGGATACCTGAGTTATGCCTTCTTGAGACACCTCAAGATTTGCAAGCCCCACAAGGTCTTTTCCACCTTCAAGAACAGCACCTTTGACTATGACATCTGTATATTCTTTAATCTCATCTTTTTTCTCAATGCTGTTTTTTGTCCATGACATGCGATAGCCATTACCCATTAGAATATATTGTCCGCTTTCAAAAATTGGATTGCACAGCTTAGAATATTCATCCATGATATGTATCATCATTTCTTCCATCTGCTTTATGTCAACAGTTGCTTTGAATGGAGGAAATGCAAAATTATAAAATACTTTTAGTGCTTTCCCCTCAGCCATCTTCTGAAAAAACCAAACATAGTATTGAAATAACATCTGATCAATATGCAGCAGACTAATTTCATCGATGACTTCAATGTGCATCTGGGTACGATATATATCTAATAGTAATTCCTTGATTTTCTGTTCAATCACATAACAACCAAGTGCTTCATAATCAGCAATATGTCTGATGTACAGTCGATTATCCTCATATCTGGCAATATAATGCTTGAGTGCACTATAGCCGTAATCAAGAATATGAACAGAAGTTTTACCAAGTAGTGACTTGTATTGCATATAACGACCAATTGCCAACTGGTCTTTAATAATTATAACACCGAGAGCTTGTATGTGCTTTTTCAATTCATCTATTTTTAGGACCAAATTATCATAAGCCATCTCGTTTACGGATATGACAACCTTTTCAATGACCGCCTTTGGATTAATATGTCTTACATGTTCTAGTAATTGATTCAGATATTCAACCAATAATTGATCATAGCTAAAAATCACGCCATCAATAGTTACTGATGTTCCATGTTCAATACAATTAAGTAATTGATCGATGTATATGGTAGCTTCCATATCCGCATTACTTTTTGCGGCGTCCCCAATTAACCATGTCTGATCTGGTTTACTATATTGCATGACAGTAGGAATGCTAGCATCCTTATAGCCGCCACTCATATCAAGTATGGTCGGTTCCAGATTACTCTGACTCAGATAACCAATTGAAGTAGATTGGCTACCTATATCTACGCCAACTATATATTTGTAATCCTCTATACTTTGTATCATATGATCACCTTTATCTATGGGCTAATTTGCAACAATGACATGGGCTCTAACTACAGGTATGTCTTTATAGATATAACCCTTAGTCTCCATTCTTATAATTTTACCTTTACCATATGTTTCGTTTGGTTCGACCACTGTCACTTCATGTATCTTGCCGTTAAACTTTTCCCCAGGAATCGCTTCAATCATCGCGATATTAAACCGTTTCAATATGGAGCTTATCTCTTCATATGTACTTGAGACAAGTGAGATGACCTGTTTACTGAGGGCATGTTCGTAAGCTCTCAGTTTCGGTAATGAGTAGGTAACAATCTCTTCTAGGGTAACAACCTCGAATAATAGGTTGTACTTAAGATAGTCAATGTCAGCTTTTTTAATGCTACCTAAAACATCTTGAAACAGTCTAATATAGTCATCTTGCAAGCCAATGAATACTTGGGCAGAATCATTAAGCATCTGATGAAAATAATCCTCGAAATGATCTTTGATATCATTAATATAATCGTAAAATTGCTTTTCACTTTGAACCATCTTGTTTTGTCTTTGGAGCATATACTCATAATCTTTTTCTTTTAAAGCTTCAAGTTTTAGCATAATTGTTTCCGTGATGGCCCCAACAATTGGTGTATACGGTTCTTCCGGCTTACAGTAAGCCAGTATTTTTTTCATACTGCTATCTAGATTTTTAACACTTTCAGTGATCTTACAACTGATAAGTTGCACATCTTTTGATTCTTTAAACAGGTTTTTTATGGATAAATCATTCGCTTTTTCCATCTCATCATTCATCTGAGTAAACATATTTTTAATAAGACTATTACGGTTTTCAATATAGATTTCATAGGCACCTAGGTATTCAGGTTGGCTGACGACTTGCTCATAGATCATCTGGGTATTTTCTTCTATCATCTCTTGTATGACCTGTTCGCTAACCAGATGAACTTCTATGGACTCAAGATAGCTTGTGATTTCCCTCACTTTATGACCGATTAAATTGTATATAACTTTAATCATACTAGCTAGTTCCTCTAATATAGCCCGTTGATCTAACTGGGGTATCTCTTGATGAATAACTTTCATCTGTATGAGATTAAGTATAGCTATGGTCTTGTCTTGTTTATGTAAAAAATCAATATACTTTCTAATCTCAGGTCTCTTATCAATATTATTGATGGCCTCTATAAAATTATCATTAACTTTCATCCCAATAAGGATGGTGTCGTGACATATATTACCAATCACATCTTTCATCACTTCTTTTGTATAATTAAAATCTATAAAATCAACGAAATCCACCTTTTTCAGATACATGGTGCGCATGTTCATTTGACGCTCTAGATTATCTTTTGCTTTATTAATTAATGACTCAGCCTCTGCACTTGCATTATCATGTTCAATACTTAAAAATCCATCTAAGTCCATCAAAAACATATCTTTGATGCCCATCATGATTTCTTTGATATGCATATGGGTAATAGCATCCGCATGGTCACTTAAATACCCGATATAGTCGAAATACATACGCTTCAATATCTCGAAAAATTCAAACAGATCTTCCATGGGCTTAAGCTGATTTTCTTCCTCATAGGTTACCTTAAGCTTGCTACTGATTCGCTCTATCAGTTGCTCATGCTGAGTTACTATTAGATGGTTACATACCGCTTCATAATCGGTTTGATATAGCAATTCACTTATTTTTGCCTGCTCTAATGTCTGTTCATTAACAAAATAGTTCATACATAGTCCTTTCTAATAAAGGGCTTCCACACTCAAAGTGGTTTGTACCCCTTCGTTACTTAAGCTTTTGGCTGTTACACCAAGTATATAGTCTTTACTCAGGTGAAATGTAATCTGTACTTTCTCATGTCCTTTTGGTGCTGATGGAATGCCTTCCAAAGACGTGCCTGCTAATCGTTTCATGCCCTCATCATATACAAATGTAATTGTATGTCGATCTCTTTTGAGCATACTTTCGTATACCACAATTACCATGGAAGTCAAACCATCGAAATTAGTTTCTAAAGGTTCTTCCAAACTAACAGTCAACCCTTCTTCCATTATGTCTACCCCTGCAGGAATTATCTCTAGATACCTACGCCCTGCCATTTCCAAACCAACAGAATGAATGGTTTTCTCTGATATGCTAACCCCTTCACTTGTCGGTTGCATAATCATATGACAATAGATGGCCGCCCCAACAGAGATGCTAAGTGCTGGGCTTATCTTTGATTGGTGAGGTTCTAAACCATATTGTTCAGTAATCATTTTACTGATTATGGGAATTGAAGAAGACCCCCCAACTAAAAATATTTCATCCAGGTCCGTTTTTTCAAGGCTACCTGATTGCAGACAGACATCTGTGCACTGAATCGTTTCTTGAATCAAATCCAAAACACTCTTATCTTTCATCTTCTCATATACGTCCATAGAATCACCTAAGGCATATTGTCTTTTATGGTTTAGAAAATCATCCACGGTGATATCCATATTGATATTAATAATCTTTGGTTCTTGAATGAAAGGCGCCATCACAATCTTAGTTGCTTTTGAACTAGACAGTCGCTCTTTCATGGCTGTGGCCACTTGATTCAAGCGAGCCCTTGCCATCATCTTGTGTTTTTTTGATAATCCATCGTCTTTTGAAAAATCATATAAATCAATCTCGTTATTGGTCAGTGTGCAAAACTCTGTATAGATCATATCCATCACAATCTTGTCCATATCATTACCACCAAGTATATTGTCTCCATAAGTACTTAGTATGGATATGGATGGTTCCTCGCTGCCCGCTTCAATTCTGAGTACACAAGCATCAAAAGTACCACCACCAAAATCATAGACCAGTACATTCTTATTAGAGCTAATAGTAGTTGCATAAGCTATTGCTGCAGCAGCCGGTTCTAATCTGATATGCACCTGCTCTTCAGTAAAACCTGCAAATCCAGCTGCCTCTTTCATTCTTTTCTTTTGTTTATCAACTGAGTTTGCCGGAACCGTGATAACACAGCCACTAAAGATACCATTTATACCAAATTGCTCTCGCACGTATTCATCTGCTTGATTTTTCAAGTAATTGATAATCTCGCCGGCAATATGAACAGGGGCAAAATCGAATTGCTTGCCTTCAACTATTACCGGACTGGATTGGTCTTGGATAATCAATCGCTTAACCCCCAATATGGTTGATTCAGGATAGATGACTGCCCCTTCTTTCGCTTGAAGGCCAACTATTTTTTCAAGTTTTTCATCCTCATCAAAATCCTCGTCAAAGGCTATGGCAGTAGGACAGATGAAACTACCTTCAATCGGTATTGTGTGAACCTGACCATCATCGTAATTATAAACACTAACGACTGAATTAGTGGTGCCAAAATCGATGCCTAAATACAAACCTTTATCAATGTCTAACCCTAATTTCCCCATACAATCCTCCTATAATATAAATATCTTGCCTATATGATTATTAGAAATACGCATATAAGTTTCGATGGCATATTCAAGACTTTCTTCATCCTTAAGCTGTCGGCTTATCTCAATAGTATTCATGGTATCATATAAATTATTATCATCTTCTAACTCCTGAACCTCGTCTTTAATATATACATCACTATTGCTAATATCTAATTTAAATGCGTCAAACTCTTCGATATAATACTGAATATGTTCCCCATAAAATAATACCACCTTTGCCAAAAATAGTCCAAAAACAATGTGCTTCATAGGTATCTTCTCATAATGGGTATCACTACCGATCCTAAAACAGAAATTAACTTGCTTATGATAGGCCGTGTAATATTCGAAGTAATGCTGAGCACGCATGTTAGGCCCAATCCCGCTAGCTTCAATTATATTCAGATACCAAGGGAACATGATGCCTATCTGGATATGTTTCTTAATAATGGCTTTACACAAAGCAATATGGTCAGGGATGCCATCATCTCTAAGGTGAAATAACTTCAGTATAACCAATTCTATATATATATTGGGGTTAATCTCTAACTCACATATGAACCATTCCAGTGTTTCAAAGCATGCTTAGTACTCTTCTATAATAACCCCAGCAGCTAAAAATCTGACAACGACCTGCTTATAATCGGTGTCCGATAAATCTAAAAATTCTTGATCAAGTAATATCTCAACTAATCCTACATTCTGCCTTGTCAGGGCGGACAAGATACCAAACTGCTCTATCAATGGTTTTACCACCGGTTCAATGATAGCGTCGATCTTAATCATATCTTCAATCAGGGTTATGAGTTCTGAATAACTGCCAATAAAATACTTAGCCACAAGGGTAAGACTCACTTCATTGAAAATGCGTTTCCCGTACAACTCTTTTGCATATGTAGCCCCAGTTAGAGGGTCATTGCTACTTATCAATTCAATGACTTTCATACTTTTTTCTGGTTCAATTCCATCAAGCTTACCTGTTTTGTACAAGCTAGCCATAAGTTCAGAAGCGTCGTCTTCAATGAGACCATATATAAATCTACTGACTAGCTGATGATCTTTGGGTATAATAATATCTTCTGCCAGTAACTTAGGTTCAACTCCGTATTTCTTATAGTAGTAATTAATCAATAATGGGTATCTGTCTCTAAATATAATAAAATTGTACCAAATGTACCGGATAATCTTTTTATCAAATACCCCAATATCATAAGCAAATCTGAAATACCCTAAGTCTAGTAACACCTTATTCTCACAACTTGCTC
>JAQICP010000197.1 GCA_027858555.1 Vallitaleaceae bacterium | reverse complement strand
ATCATACACAGACTTACTAATAAACTTATAGTCGAAATCCACCTAAGTATTAAGGCAATATCCATAATATTTATTACATTTTCTACAAACAAAGAAATAATGCCTATAAGTAAAAACAGATAGATAAAACTCACATTTATACCATTCTCTTTATTTTTGTTTTTATAATAACTTATCATCATAGATGAAGTTACTATAATCAAAAGAATAATAAGTATTAGACTTAAATAAAATTGATAAAATGTATAATATCTGCCATCACCCATAACAGCCTCCCTTGTCGTTCTTCTATACATTATACCCCACCTGCTAGTCACATTAAAGTGCCTGTAGCCATTACCTAGTACGTAACCATGAAATTATCTTAGATGTTGATTCTTGCTTAATTGACATGTCTCAATGCATTCGCTTAAAAAAGTCACTATGGGATGCAAATATAAAAGCTATCCAAGAAAGTCTAGTACATTCTAAGATAGCTAATACGATAGATACTTATGCTCATGTAGCCGTAATTCTTGAAAACGAGATTATTTATCCCTTGATAATCTGTATAACAAGTCATTGTAACTCAAGCCGTTGCCATTAGAAAAATTTTCGATTTATACTTAGAAGGTCATTCATCTCAATCAATAACACATAAGATTAATAGCTTGGGATATAGAACCATAAATGGTAAAGAGTTTACATATAAACGAATATGGACCATGTTGAAGTCTGAAAAACACAAAGGGGATTCAACTTTTAATGAAGAATGTTAGTGGAAAGAAAACGGAAAATGGCATTGTCAAAATAATCCACCTGATAAATGGATTCTTAAAGAAATTTCTCATCCCGCTATAATAGATAAAATGACCTAAAAAAAAGTCAATCAACTTATGGAAACAAAAAGTCATGATAAAGGTAACCGTTCTCACGAAAATGCAACTTGGGCGAGCATGCTCTTCAAATGTTCAAAATGCGGTAGAAATCTTAGTGTATTTCAACGTGAGAATCGTTGTTATTACTGACTTCGAACATGAAATCATCAAACTTATCGCTAATTACAAAGAGGAAATCGTTGCAAAGCTTAATATAATGAAGGAACAAAATATATCAATAAAACCTATTCGCTAGAAATCAAACAATTAGAGCAAGAGATATCCCCTCATTTCCTTGGCTTGTTTTCATCTTTTTTTCCCTAAAGAGGTGAGTTCCGATTTAACATATCTAAAGTTCACAGGTAAGTCATTTAAACTAGTCGTATTATAACTTGCAGGTACTGTCATAACATGTCTAGTCGGAGTATGGTCAGTAAGTTCATGAAAATACAATGCACTTTCATGAGAATAGATTCCTTGTTATTATTTCGTTTGTGTCTTTATGGTGCCTGATAAGAATAACATGGAAGGAGAATTAGTTCGGTAGCTATGGCTACGGAATGTAGGATTGTTAACTGAGAATGCCTCGATGAAATAACTTCAGGAAAATGAAGACAAATTTACTCATTCTTTTTTTGCAAGCACAGAACTGCTTTTATAGCATTATAACTAACAGAATCCGAGCACATATCTTTTATTGGTCTAAGCTTTTCACTACCGACTGCTTCGATTGATTTTTCAATCTCCACTTTTTCTTCTTCTGTATAGAACTGATGAATATCTATATCCATTCCTGATTCAAATGCTGTAAAAATATGTGCCTCAATGGTTCTAATACTAATATTTCTTTCTTTTGCTACAGCTTCCATTGAACCAAGTTCTATGAATCTTTCACCACTTAACTCGTAAGAAGGTTTTTTTGATTGATCAGTTTCTTTTTTATCTACTTTTCCAACTTCTTTTACTGAAGGTGTTTTCATCCTATCATCTACACTTTGTTTACTATAATCTATCTCTTTTTCATCCATATACCCTAATATCACATCTAAAAATCTTTGCCCATACTTATCTAATTTCACTTGACCGACGCCACTTACCTCTAACATCATGGCATGATTATGTGGCATAATCTGACACATATCTTTTAATGTCTTATCTCCGAATACAATGTATGGTGGCATTTTTTCTATGCTAGCTATTTCTTTACGAATTGTTTTTAGTCGTGAGAATAAGTCATGAGGTACAACAATCTCTTTTTGTATATGCCTATTTTGAATGACATCTTCTCTGCTTTTTAATACATCCATACCTAACTGAGTTATGGCTATCACTGGATACTCACCACTGGTTTGTTCAATATAGCCATCTGCTATTAGTGCTCTAATGAAATCTTTGATCTCTTCAATGGTATGGTCTTTTAGCAAACCATAGGTTGATAGTTTCATATGATTAAGTTGTCTCATCCGCTTTGTCCTAGAACCTTTTAATACTTCAGCAACAACAGCAATACCAAATCTATTTTTCATTCTCACAACACAGGAAAGTACCATCTGTGCTTTTGTTGTTACATCTTCTTTAATAATCTCATCGGAACAATTACTACATCTGCCACAATAGTCATCCGCTTCTTCACCAAAGTAATTCAGAATATGTTTTCTGTTACATGTAGTGATATGACAATAATGATTCATTTGTTGTAATTTATCGTAGCGATGTTCTACATATACCGGATCTTGATTCTCAAGTTGCTCAATTAAAAACTTACGAATTTGGATATCTCTAGGGCTATATAATAATATGCATTCTGATTCCAAACCGTCTCTACCTGCACGACCAGCTTCCTGATAGTAAGCTTCTATATTTTCAGGCATATTATAATGAATCACATACCTGACATTAGACTTATCAATCCCCATACCAAAAGCATTAGTTGCAACAATAACATTCGCTTCTTCAAAAAGGAATTTCTCCTGTTGTTCTTTTCTCATAGTCATAGTAAGCCCAGCGTGATATAACAATGCATCTATACCCTGTTTGACCAAAAAGTCATGGACATATTCTGTTTCTTTTCTAGTTGAACAATAGATGATGCCTGATGCATTCATATTGGTGCGCACATAATCTAAGGTGAACTTACGTTTATTTACGCCCCTAAGAACCATCAATTTAAGGTTGTCCCGATCGTAACCATACTGGAAGTCATTAGGCTCTACCAACTGTAATCTGTTAATAATATCTTCTTTAACTGTTTGAGTTGCCGTTGCTGTAAAAGCTGTAACCACAGGACGTTTAGGCATACTGTTAATAAAGTCACATATGGTCAGATAGGCGCTTCTAAAATCATGTCCCCACTGGGAAACACAATGGGCCTCGTCTATTGCAATGTGATTCACATTCACACTTGTAACCAAATCACGAATAGCATAACTACCCAGTCGCTCAGGTGCAACATAGACTATTTTATATTTACCCTGAGTAATAGCCTTTAATCTATCCTCAATAGCAGAATGACCTATCGTGCTATTAATGAAAGTCGCAGGTATGCCATTAGATATCAAGCTATCTACTTGATCTTTCATCAAAGAAATAAGTGGTGACACGACAAGGGTAACACCTGCCATTAACATGGCTGATATTTGATAACATATGGATTTACCACCACCTGTCGGCATGATAACCACACAATCATTCCCTTGTAATATGGTCGAGATAATTTCTTCCTGTCCATCTCTAAAAGAATTATAACCATATTTCTCTTGTAGTAATTTTAATGCTTGATCCATCATATATATATACCTCATTCCAGTTTTAGTCTTATCTCTACTTAATATGCTTTTATATTGCTTATTATAAATTGAACAAAACCAATGCAAAAAGCATAAGCACTATCCCAACAATCTTTTTCCATTTAAGTTTTTCTTTGAATGCTACTACACTCCACAGCATAGATAACACAATAGCGCCTCCACTATATAGTGGAAATACCACAGTGGCGTTCAACTTACTCAGGGCATTTATAAGAAAGAATGCTGTTAGTAAATTAGGTATTCCAACTGCTAATCCAAAAACTATACTTAGTTTTTCAGATTTCTTAATATGTATGGATTTATACAAACTTGCCACTAAGGCCGAGGCGAATATGACAACTAAAAATAAATCTTTATACACTGCGCCTACTACCATTTCAAAAAGCTTATTAAAGAAATCTCCCAATCCACCAATTATAAAAAATAGCAACAGGGATTTCCCAATTCGTTCAGTTTTTAAATCCAGGGGATTAATATTAATGAGGGCAATAGCACACATACTGATTGCTATACCTATCCACTGCATGGTAGTGGGCATTTCCCTCCAAATGAATAGTGCTAATACCATGGGAATAATGATACCCATTTTACCAAATGCTATGTATAGTTACACACCGTTCTCCCTGACAGAATGCTGATAAAAATAAAAAGCCAAATAATAGGCCAAGCCAGTCACCATCCCTATGCCAATAAGCATAAAAAGGCTATAGCTACCTTTTACTAAAGCACTATAGCTATCCATCTTGATCCATGTAAATATCAGGCTTACACAAAGGGCTATAAGATAATTATAGCTTAATATGACCTTATCATTAAGATGCCTTCTATGGGCGTATTTCAGTAATACCGGTATGGCCGCCGAAAATATAATGGCTAAGAACAGATCAAGCATATAATCCCCTTTTGGTAGCTAAACTTTATCATTTATCGTCTTATTGTCTTATCTTCTTTGCCATTATATCATGGTCCTTCGAATACTTCCAATCATACCAAACGACAGATAACCATTGTCAATACTACCTATATAGCGTATAATTTCTTATAAGTAGAATAACTATGTATAGCAAAGGAGAATGAATTATGGCTAAGAAAGTCCTTTCAATCGATGATTCATCAACAACCAGAAAAATTATCCAGAAATCAATTATAGCGTTAGGATATGGTTTTTTAGAAGCTGATGATGGCGCAAGCGGGCTTAAAGTGTTACGTCAAAATTATACTGATATAGCTATTATCCTTCTTGATTGGAATATGCCCGGTATGAATGGTATTGAATTTTTAGAAGCCTTCAATTCTAATGGCTTGTATCAGACTATACCAATTATAATGGTCACTACTGAAGCCGAAAAAGCTAATGTTGTAAAAGCCTTGAAGTTAGGTGTTAAAAACTATATACTAAAGCCTTTTACCAACGACGAACTTGTATTAAAAGTAAACCAATGTCTAGGGAGGTCTTAAATTGAGCGGATCACAGATTTCTCACCTTAATGCAAATGGTCTTGTTTTTTCTAATAATTTTAGTAAAGTCATTCAAGAGATCTTACTTGCTACGGCCAGTGTTTATCTAGTCCCAGAAGTTGCAACCCCTGAAATAGAAAAAGAATACCCTAGTTTCGTAACCGGTATGATGATATTACACGGGGAAAGAGATTTGGTTTTGACATTGTCCTTTTCCAGGATGGCAGCAGCAGATCTAATGGTCTCATTACTCGGTTCTAAATATAATCAGATTATTGCTGACGACGTATATGACGCTGTTAAGGAAACAACTAATATGGTCGCAGGAAAACTCAAAACTGCTACGTCTAGTCTGGGTGTATCTTATCAACTTACAACGCCATTTATATTTGTTGGAACCAATCATTTTTGGGCAGCACATTCCAGACCAGCGGGTGTTGTCAAAAAATTCAAAGACAAAAACTTTGAAATGTTAGCAGGCATATTCTTCTTATGATACTGACAGTTACTGAACGTTATATTATAAAAAGGGGCTTTACTTTTAAGTAAGAGCCCTTTTTCATAATATAACGTTCATCATTTCTATTGACTTTTTTTCCCTAGCTCTTTTTCTTTTTTAGCAAGCAGGATTTGTTCTCTAATCATATTAGATATTTTTTCATTCTTGTTTTCTTGGGAAATTTTTAATGCTTTTCCATACCATTCAATGGCTTTAACAACATTCCCAGTTCTACGATTAAGTTCTCCAATCATATAGGCACAAGTTTCACTATCCATGCCGCCATCATCAAACGCCTCTACTTCAAACGCTTGTGTAAAGTATTCCGCAGCCATTGCCAAATACTGAATTTCCTGCTCACCACCTAGCATGCGATATATCCACCCAATTCTTAATGCTGCTTTTGCTCGGATACTAAAAGGTGCATTTCTGACTTCTTGAATCCAGAGTAATAGTTTATAAACTTCAATCGCTGACCCATAATCTCTTTCACCATCTTCACCTAGCATATCAAAATAGGCATAAACTTTCTCATGAAATTCAGATAAATCAAAAGGTTCTCTCGTCAAATCATCAGTAAACTTCTGTAGGCACAGCTTTTTAAGAACCTCTTTCTCATTATCATTGACTTTTTCAAAGTAAATACCAAACTCAGTATACCCACAGTATTCACAGACCCAAGGTTCATATAACATAGGATCTAGCCCCTCATAATGCACGCAAAAATCCTCATCTGAACTTTCAACCTTAACTGCAAGTATTCTAACCCGTGTTGTCGTAAATTTGTTTTCACAAACTGGACATACTATTGCTGCTTTATATAATCCATCGTCCATATTTCTTCACCTCTTCGTTTTTTGTAAAATACACACTGTTATTAAATTGCTTTCTTAAAAAAATCTGAGATTCGTCATCAATTAATTCTGAACTTCCAATACACAATTTTCCGTTTTCTTTTAATGATTGTCCAATTT
>JAQICP010000196.1 GCA_027858555.1 Vallitaleaceae bacterium | reverse complement strand
TGTAGGTACTTATCAAAAGAATCAGAACTTTGGTTTTGTTGTTGCGGATCAAAAGAAGATTGATAAAGACTTGTTCATTCCGAAAAATGCAGACATGGGTGCAATTACTGGGCATAAGGTTGTCGCAGAAATAATTGACTTTGGAGATGCAGCTAAAAATCCTGAAGGTAGAATAATTGAAATTATCGGCCATACCAATGAACCGGGTACGGATATAATGGCCATAGTAAAATCTTTAGGTATTCCTAATGTTTTTCCGGATCCAGTCGTAGCGGCCCTAGAGACTGTGCCAACTGAGATATTAAAAAACGATGCAGTAGGTCGATTAGATTTAAGGAAACAATTGACTGTAACCATAGATGGAGAAGATGCAACAGATCTTGATGATGCCATTACCCTAGAAAAGGTAGAGACTGGCTATAAATTAGGTGTTCATATTGCGGATGTGACTCATTATGTAAGAGAAGGATCACCTCTTGACGTGGAAGCTGTTATTCGAGGAACAAGCGTCTACTTAGCAGACCGAGTAATCCCGATGTTGCCTAGAAAACTATCCAACGGCATCTGTTCTTTGAATGCGGGTGTGGATAGACTGTCTCTTAGTTGTATCATGGATATCGATTATCATGGAGATGTCACTAATTATGAGATAGCTGAAACAGTTATTAATGTTGATTATAGAATGTCTTATACTGATGTCAAAAAAATACTTCTAGACGAAGATCCAGCTATAAATGCTACTTATGAAAAAGCGATACCAATGTTTAAAGACATGGAAAATTTAGCTGCCATACTCAGAAAAATGCGAAGCAAACGAGGATCGATTGATTTTGATTTTCCAGAGGCGAAAGTAATTCTTGACGAACAAGGCAAGCCAATCGAGATTAAAGAATACGAAAGAAATGTTGCAACTAAAATCATAGAAGAATTTATGCTTCTGGCCAATGAGACCGTAGCTGAACATTTCTTCTGGCAACAAACACCATTTGTATATAGAAGCCATGATGATCCAAGTCCTGAAAAACTTAAAAGACTTTCAGCATTTATCTATAATTTTGGCTACCATATCAAGACACATGGTGATATACATCCAAAACAGATTCAGCAACTCCTTAATGAAATCGCAGGTACCCATGAAGAATTGGTAATCAGCAGATTAACCCTAAGGTCAATGCAAAAGGCAGCCTATACAACTACTAACGATGGTCATTATGGACTGGCAACGGAGTATTATTGTCATTTCACTTCACCTATTAGACGTTACCCTGACCTTCAGATCCACCGGATTATTAAGGAAAGCTTGCCTAATGGTTTAAATGAAGCAAGAACAGAGCATTACCAGAAAATACTACCTAATATTGCAAAACTTTGTTCAGAATATGAGAGACGTGCTGAAGAAGCTGAGCGTGAAACTATCAAGCTTAAGAAGGTTGAGTATATGATGGAGCATATAGGAGAAACTTTTAATGGTGTTATTTCATCAGTTACTTCGTTTGGGTTATTCGTTGAATTGGAGAATACTATCGAAGGCTTGGTCCATGTGACGGCATTAGATGACGATTACTACAATTATGATGAAGAGCATTATTGCTTTATCGGTGAGAGAAAAGGTAAGATCTATCGATTGGGTGAACGTATTAAAGTGAATGTAGCCAATGCAGATAAGCAACTGCGCACAATAGATTTCACTGTAGTGAAGGAATTAATAGACAAATAGTTTAAGGGGTTCTATAATATAGATAGAGATAATTCAGATGAGGATTCAAGATACAAGAGGAGGTTTACTATGGAAGAAGCTAGATTAGTTATTGTTACTACTCGCAAGATCAGTCTTTCTAGCGTGATGTGTTTTGTAGTTATATATGAAGACAAGGTAATATTAGCCCATATCGATGATGAGGAAAGAAAGTTAATTGCCAAAGAATTTAAAGAGACCAGAAAAGAGGCAGGCATCAAAGATGTGGCAAGTTTAACGGATATGGTAAATATGCTCGACGTGTACGCGGACAGATATAAAACGAAGGTTCAAGTCGATATTCTTGAAGAAGATGAGCGTAATTGCGTTATAGTTCATGATGAAGTTAAGAAGGTTATCTTTACGAAAAGTCATTATGATTACGCAAAAGCTAATGGTAAACGCAAAGAAGGTAAATTGGTTATACAAACAGGTAGAGCCAAGTATACGATGTCACATAAATATTTGGATACCGATGAAAGCATAAGAATGGAACTTAGAGCAACATTTGTAGAGCTTTTAAAGTAGTCGTATATAAAGCCTACAAAGTATTATTGGTAATTATAAATATAAAAGCATAAGTAAAGGGGTTGGTCGTATGACTAACCCCTTTGTTGATAACATATAGTTAATTAATAGTGATTTCAACCATGTATCCACCCTGCTCGGCTATGGTCCTCAGTGTAATGGTGCCAAATTCTTGGATGTTGATATTTCTAACAACAGTTGTATTTCTTTCATAATGAGCTTCGATGAAATCATACATTGCCCCTGATTGTGCCGGGTCTATTACTTCTAGTGTTTTCATAAGTGACTGAAGAATAGGTTCGCTTAGAGCTAGGTATGGTTCAAAATACAAGTCCGCTAGGTCTATGGTAATGACATTTTCGTTATCATTTACAGAGTATGTATAAAGTAAATTGCCGCCATCATCAATATACATATAGAAATTATCATAAGAGTATGCGGTTACAATGGCCATATCATTGGTGCTATTGATGTAGCTTGCGACTTCAACATAGACATCTTCTGATAGCCTACCTAAGTTCGGGTTAAGTCCAGATGAACCGATAGGCGTCCAATTTTCCGTCTTAGCATCGTAGTACATTAATTTATTGCTTTCGAATTTCATTGTTTGAGGGTCCACAACTTTATTGTCAGGATCATCAGCAAATGCTTTGACTTGTGTCAATTTGGCCGGATCAAGCGGTAACTTGCGATATGCATTGTTAATGAAACGGGATAGAATTGCGGTCATTTCAGCTCGAATTAAAGTGTTATTACCTTTGAAGGTATTATCAGTATATCCGGTTATTATGCCTAGTGCGTAAGCCTTCAAAACCACGTCTTTATAATTCTCTGGAATTTGATCGTAATCTGAAATATATATACTATACGCAGAAAGGTTTGATGGGTATACTTCACTAGTGCCAAATGCGTTCACTATTAAACGGCAAGTCTCATACCTGTTAATAGGACTTGTATACATACCTTCTATGGTATCTTCTAGCCAGCCAAGTGACTCAGCTTTATCAATATAATTCTGAGCCCAATACCCTGTTGCATTGCCAACTGTATAACCTTCTGCAACGACTAAGGTCTTGATAAGGGCATCTTTTGTAAGCAATGAATTGCCTGCAAAACTACCATCTGAAGTGCCATTGACGATGCCTTCTGATGCAACGTACATTAAGTCGTTATAAAACCATTCTGAACCATTAACGTCTTTAAAGGTAACACTTGCTGATATACCTAAACTAAGGACAAGGGATGCTGCTATTCATAGACTAATTCCTTTTTTTATCATCTGTAGACCTCCTACATCTTTTTTTATCATTATAGAGCTTTTTTGTGAAATATACAAGCTTATCCTTGAGTAGTGCTAAATACCTAATGTAAAGCTAAGTTGACAAAATAGCCTTATGATGCTATAATTATGTATCAACTAAATTGAGGGAAATGATAGATGGAATGTCGAGCAGATGATGTCTGCTGTAGATGTTACTATACTATTGGTTTTCTTCGATTTTTCTTTATGTATACGATTATTCTTTTCGTATGATGAATCCTAGAAAAATAGAATGGTACACATGCATTTCATAATAGATTTTGATATATGAGGATTCATAAAATTTGTATATCGATTCGGGGTAATGGCACTATTAACTTATAAAACGGTATTCCAACCAATGGGGCGTGGAGGTGTTGGTATGAAAAAAATAAAACAAATAATCAGTATTGTAGTAGCATTAGCATTATTGCTTAGTAATGTAACTTTTGCGGTTGATTTGGACACGAATATTACAATAACAAGCAATGTTGAACCAACTGATGTGAATAGAGAATTTCAAGTGACTTATAATATGTCGGTAGATGCAACTACTAATCTGGAAGCACCGGCAGTTGTATTGGCAATTGATCGATCAGGTAGTATGTTGTTTTCTGATGGAGCAGGTCATTTAGTTGTGGATAGAGTCAGAGTTGCCGTGGAAAGGTTTGTCACTCAGTTTTATATAAATAATCCTGGTGGTGATCTTGCAATAGTATCATTTGGTACTGGCGCAGTAGCCCATGATAATTTTAAGTACAACAACACAGCAGAAGCGGCAATGAATGCTTTTAGATTCACATATGCCTATCGTTATGATTATAGATACCATAGTTATCAATGGGACAATTGGGGTACAAATCAGAATTATACCAATATCGGTGAAGCATTTGAACAATCTGCAAAAACGGTAGAACTTGCTAAGAAAACAAATCAGGATACTAATGATGTAATCATCCTGTTTTCAGATGGTGTTCCAACAACGTTTAAATCAAGTAATGATCCAAACAGTAAAACAGGTTCTTACCCAACAGAAGACAATCAAAGTACGGTCTATTCGTATACTGAAGGACAGAATGCACAAGCCTGGGCTGATGTCATTACTGTAGGTTATTTTGGTGCCTATAACAATTATCCACTGACAAAAGCAGTTGCACAAAGTACCCTTGAAAGAGCGCAAAATGTGGGGTTCTATACTACAGATGAACTTGACCAAGTTGACGATTTGTTTGAAACTGTATTAAGTAGCATTGAGTACTTAGGTACTGATTCTAAGATTACAGAGGTTGTTAA
>JAQICP010000132.1 GCA_027858555.1 Vallitaleaceae bacterium | reverse complement strand
CCTAATAAACCAGCACATATAAATAAGGAATACCAATAAATCTCTATCCCGAACACCTTAAATGCAACCTCACTAATTTTATTAAATTCAATGCCTAAATGTGTAAAAATTATATCTGGAGTTTCCATTATATCACCCTTTCTGTTTCATTACTAAAAACATCATAGACTATTATAGGAAAAAAATCAATGATATCGCCCTATTTTCCATCATATTTAATGGGGATTTTGTATAAGCTCTAGTAACACTATAGACAAAAGAACAATATATGTTATAATGTTCCCTAGAAACAAGGCATTTAAGCCATCGAAAGGATTACTCATATGAAATTAGGAATAGTTGGGTTACCAAACGTTGGAAAAAGTACATTATTTAATTCACTTACAAAAGCCGGCGCTGATGCTGCCAATTACCCCTTTTGTACAATTGATCCGAATATAGGTATTGTTACAGTTCCCGATAAACGTTTAAAAAAATTATCAGATTTATATGATTCAAAAAAAATCGTACCTGCTGTGATTGAATTTGTTGATATTGCTGGTTTAGTTAAAGGCGCATCAAAAGGCGAAGGTTTAGGTAATAAATTTTTAGGTAACATTCGCGAAGTAGATGCTATTGTACATGTTGTTAGGTGCTTCGAAGACACTAATGTTGTTCATGTGGACGGTGCCATTAATGCCCTTAGAGACATCGAGGTGATTAATCTAGAGCTAATATTCTCAGATCTTGAGATGCTAGAGCGCCGTATATCTAAAACACATAAATCCATTAAGGGTGATAAGAGTCTTGTAAAAGAATATGAATTATTATGCAAAATCAAAGAACATCTTGAAAAAGAGCAAAGTGCGCTAAGCTACCCTTTTGAGAATCCAGACGACGAGGCTCTAATAGCTAGTTTGAATCTATTGACTTTCAAACCAGTCATCTATGCTGCCAATGTTTCTGAAGATGATCTAGCTGATGATGGTGCTAGCAATGCCCATGTATCAGCTGTAAGGACATACGCAAAAGAAAATAATTCCGAATTATTCATCGTATGTGCCAGCATAGAATCAGAAATAGCACAACTTGAAGAAGATGAGAAAATGATGTTCTTAGAAGAACTAGGCGTTCAGGAATCCGGTCTTGATAAATTAATCAAAGCAAGTTATGAACTTCTTGGCCTAATCAGTTATCTGACTGCCGGTGTTCAAGAAACACGAGCATGGACAATTACCAAGGGCACGAAAGCACCTGGTGCCGCTGGTAAAATTCATACCGATTTCGAAAGAGGTTTCATTCGTGCTGAAATAGTAGCTTATGATGACCTCGTCTCATCTGGCTCTTACTCTGCTACTAAGGAAAAAGGATTGGTTCGTCTCGAAGGCAAAGAGTATATTGTTAAAGATGGTGATGTCATTCTTTTTAGATTTAACGTTTAATTCATATTATTTTACAGCAATACCACAGGCCAACTTAGGTTGGTCTGTTTTTATGTGCTTTTAATTAATTCTATATATTGACGCGTATTACACGCATTTTGTCGATAACAGTTCTCATTTAGATTGAATATATCCTACAAACATGCTAATATACAATTATAAATATTAACATCTCTAAAGGAGGTTTGTTTATGAACAAAATTAAATCAACTTTTTTCAGCAACATATATTACAGAACCCTACTGATCCTAATACTTACCGTTATAATAATTACCACCGGATGCGCGCCATCTGATAACAATGATACCAAAGCATTAGACGATACCATTGCATCACTGGAGAGCTCTATTTCAGAACTAGAGACTGACTTAAGTACAAAAGAAGCTGACGCCGTCGTGAAACTCACAGAAAAAGATATGACCATCGGCAAACTTGAATCAGATATCAGTGAACTGAGTGCCGCTCTTGATGCACCCGTGTCTGAACTGATGACCACTGGTCCTATTCTTAATAACAGTCTGATTAGCGAAGCAATCACTGTTATGGACTTAATTAGTACGCAAGATGCAACTGGACTAAATCTTCATGTCAGTCCAACTCAGGGTGTTAGATTCACAGCCTACCCTTATGTTGACCCTGGTACAGATATGGTATTTTATGCTGGTAGCACAGTTCCTACCCTATTTACAGATAATACTGTCTATTTATGGGGAACCAAGGACGGTTCAGGCGATCCTATTACCGGAGATTTCACTTCATATTATTCAGATTATGTATATACCTCAGATTTTGTAAACTGTGATATCATCGGCATCAACACTTCAATCGGAACAGGTAATACAATGAATAATCTTACTACGTCCTATCCTGGTGCATCTTTTGTGGAATTTCATTTTACAGGTTTTGATCCCCAATATGGTGGTATGGATTGGCAATCGTTGACATTGGTATTTGAATACGATAGTGGTTATTGGTATCTGATAGGCGTCATCCACGGTCAGTGGACCATATAAAAAAGCTACCCAATAAAGGTAGCTTAACTTTCATTCTTTATGCACTTATTATTGTTTGATCATGGTAGGAGATTACCTTATTCCTGCCATTTTCTTTTGCATAATATAAGGCTTTGTCTGCCAATCTAATGTCTTCATCTATATTACCAGTACTTTCTACAAAACCAATACTGATAGTGATACTGGGAATGTCATAAGCAAACTTATGGTTACTGACCATTATTCTAAAATAATCCAAGTATGCAAAAGCTGATTGTTCATCTTCGCTATGCATTGCGGCGATAAATTCCTCTCCACCAAATCTTCCTACATAACTCGGAAGTTCAAAATAACCTTTGATGAGCTCAGCTAATTCAACTAACACTTCGTCCCCTATTTGATGACCATAGGTATCATTAACCTTTTTAAAAAAGTCAACGTCTATAAATGCCATATATAAATCCTTACTTTTCGACTTAATATCTGAAGCATATTGCTCTAATAGATGTCTTCTATTTGATATGCCTGTTAAATCGTCTGTTATAACCAGTTTTTCTAGTTTTTGCTTAGCAATATGCGCCTCAGTCACGTCCATAAATACACATATATAGCCAACTATATCTTTTCGTTTATTATAAATCCTTGTAATTTTAAGGTTAAGTATTTGCTCGGTAAGTTTATTTGTAATAACCTGCTCTTTCTTAGTACAATCATAACAAACACCATATATTTCACACAAAGTGGCAATCGGTTCTCCGACTTTGATGCCACCCGCTTTATTGAACATCCTATTTGCTGCTTCATTAGAATTAATTATATCAAGATTCTGATCTATCACAAAAACAGCTTCATCGATACTTTCAAAAACTTTTTGATAGGACACTGGTACCAAACTCAACATATCAAATTTGAATAAGCCAAACAGTACAAATATACCCATAATCATATACGAAATAGAAGATAAATCCAGAATGCTAAGTCCAGTAACATATATGAT
>JAQICP010000058.1 GCA_027858555.1 Vallitaleaceae bacterium | reverse complement strand
AATTCTAGCCATATAAGGTATGTCATCTGCAAGTAGTTTTTCAGGATATCCATCGCCAGAATAGCGTTCATGATGATACTTTATGACATTGACGATGTCTTCTAGTTCGGCAATATCATGAATAATACGCTCACCAATGCTAGGGTGTTCTTTGATAAGGTTGAATTCTTCGTCAGTTAGCTTACTTGGGTTATTAAGAACAGATTCAGGCACACCAAGTTTTCCGATGTCATGTAGTTGTGCAGCAATCTCAAGACTGTTAATAGTTGGGTCATCCAAATTGAGGTATTTGGCAAAACTAACCGTTTGATCTGCAACTCGTTGAGAGTGACCGGAAGTATAACTATCTCTTGCATCAATTGCATTGGTTATGGCTTTGATCATTGAGCGATAGAGTGTAGTCTGCTTTTTGTGTGACGATTCAAGTTCATCATTCTTACTGATGATTTCAGAACTTTGATGCATGAGTTTATTTGAACTGACATAAATTACTCTTGCGAGGAAAAAATACAGAAACAATAGACCTGAAGAAAGAATCAATAATACAAATCTAATACTTGAGTTAATTGACGATCTAGAATCATCAAAAGAACGATACACTTCAAAGACGCCTTTGACCTCGTCATCTATATAGATAGGAAGATAGATTTCTATTAGTTCATTGCCATATTTTTTTAGCATCTCATTTTCGTAGGTATCAGGCGTTATTATCTCATAGACGATATTATCGGACAATGCAATGTCCAGATGTTCGTTCTCTAAAGTTTGATTACCAATGAGTGAATCAATCTGTGAGTATGCCAATGAACCATCAGAATGCCAGATACGAATATCGGCAATATTACCTAATTCACGAAGGGAGAAAAATTCATCATCTAAAACTATAATATCAGATTCTGATAAGTCATTAATATCAACTTCTTCAAACCAGTGATTTAGACTGTGACCTAAGGTCAAGCTGACTATTTCAATATTATGATTCACTTCTATTGTGATGATTATGTTAGTGACGAAATATGCCAATAGGGCCCCTGTGATAACGAATGAAATAATGGATTGTATTATGAATCTATTGAATAACGAATTTTTTTTCATCCCTCGGGCTCCTATGTGCGCATGAAGTTTAATATGTTAGCTTAATTATAATCTACTTGTCTGTATTATGGAAGGATAATAATATGTAGCGTATACATCAACCACTTAATAATCGGAAAATCACTCTATCTACTAGGCAATGACCATAATCCAGTTGGTTAGTCACTTTTTGAAAACCGCCTCAAAGATACATCTAATCGGTCAATTATAACCAGCAATTATTTATACTTTCTTATGATTTTCAAGAATGGTATAATAATAATAACGCAAAACGTACATACATTTCACAGCATTTCACATCAGACGCAACTCACTTCGACCAACTAGAGCTAACACCTATTATATGTCTACATATTTTGACATCATGCTTAGTAAAATAATGCTCATAAAATCACACTTCATACAACTACATAATGCAACTATTACTACTGGCAATAGACCAGTTTATACCATCATAGAGGGAGTGATAAGATGCAAGATACCGTGATGGATGTCATTAATTTGATTGGGAATGAAGATCATAAGATGTTGGAGATTCTTATGGAAATTCAAGACAGATCAGAATATAACTATTTAACACCTGAGGACATTAAAGATGTATCAGTTGCCTTAGATATTTCAGAAACAAAGGTCTTTGGTCTTGCTAATTTTTATGCCATGTTATCTACAAAAAAGAGAGGCAGACATGTTATTGAAGTATGTAACAGCACACCATGTTATATCTTGAATTCAGACAGTATTGTTGAGATACTAGAAGGCATATTAGGTGTGAAGGTAGGAGAGGTAACTGAAGACCAGTTGTTTTCCTTAGAATATACCAGTTGTTTAGGTGCATGTGATGCATCACCTGCGATTAAGATTGATCATAAAACTTATGGTCATCTTGACCGGGGTAAAATATTCAATCTACTTGCTTCTATTAGAAGGGAGGAGAATATATGATTAATCTATTATTAGATGCCGCGAAGCCTATTATTACCCTTGAAGATTATAAAACCAGTGGTGGATTTTCAGCTCTGAGAAAAGTACTTCGCATGGAACGGATGGATGGTATCGTTGA
>JAQICP010000030.1 GCA_027858555.1 Vallitaleaceae bacterium | reverse complement strand
CCAGAAGAAAGCCTATGAGTACAAGGATTAAAAAAATATTTCACCTCTAATTGATATTCATTATTGTTTAATCCCAATAATCGTATTGACATAGAAGGGCTGGCTTGATACAATATATTGTATATTAAAGAGTTAGTAACTACTATATGATGTATTAGAGGTGTGATAATGGTAAAGGTAATTAAGAGAACTGGTCAGATTTTAGACTTTGATCTCAACAAAATCGTAATGGCCATCAAGATGGCGATGGCAGAAACAAAAATTAGTGTCGATGAGACATTGGCTCAAGGTATAGGTACACTTATACAAGAAGAATTAGAAACCATGCAAAGTCCTGTATCGGTTGAAGATATTCAAGACGTTGTAGAAAAACACCTAATGGACTCTCCAAGAAAAGATGCTGCAAAACGTTTTATTTTATATCGCTATGAACGCGATAAGACAAGAGATACTAGAACGAAACGAGTGGATGGTCGTATACTATCTGATGGATTTATAAGTAAATATAAGCATAAACCTAATCCTATGAAGCAATTAGGCAGTTTTGTATTTTATAGAACCTATTCGAGATGGTTACCAGATGAAAAACGTCGCGAATATTGGTGGGAAACCGTAAGACGTGCAGTAGAATATAACTGTAGTCTAGTTCCTACTACAAAACAAGAAGCTGAGAAGCTATTCGATAATATATTCAATTTGCGTCAGTTCCTATCTGGAAGAACCTTCTGGGTTGGTGGTACAGATGTAGCAACTAACTATCCAATGGCTAATTATAACTGTGCTTTTGCGGTTGTTGATAAGTTTGACAAGTACAAGGATATCTTCTATTTACTAATGGTAGGTTCTGGTGTTGGTCTAAGAGTACTCAAATCAGACGTTGCACGACTACCAAAAATCAATACGAATTTTGAAGTAATCCACGAAGATTATACGCCTGTTTCCAAAGCGTATCGCGAAGACTGTACAAGTATTGAATTTTCTCATAATTCAACTGCTAAAATCATCATCGGTGACTCTAAAGAAGGTTGGGTTCAATCCTTAGACTTTTTCTTGAAAGTACTATATAGCAATGAATACCGAAGTATCAATACAATCATCATTAATTATAGCCATGTTCGACCAAAGGGTGAACGACTTAAAACATTTGGCGGAACAGCAAGTGGTCACTCAAGCCTTAAGAATATGTTTATCAAGATTACCAGTGTTCTTAAAAAACGTGGTATGTTGACTAATGAAGATTATGCTAAGTTGAAGCCAATCGATTGTTTGGACATCGCTAATATCATCGGTGAGAACGTGGTCGTTGGTGGCGTTAGAAGAACTGCTGAAATAGTCCTTGTGGACGCAGATGATCCTGAATGTATTGAATCAAAGAATAATCTGTACAAGCAAATAGATGGTCAATGGATTGTGGATCAAGAGATTATTCACCGTCAGATGAGTAATAACTCCATCTATTACCAAGAAAAACCTACACGAGAACGACTACACTGGCAGATAGAACAGATGCGTTTCTCAGGCGAACCAGGTTGGGTTAATGAAGTGGCTGGCGCTAAACGTCGACCTAATATGAATGGTGTAAACCCATGTGGTGAGATATTGCTTGATTCTAACGGTCTATGCAACCTGACCACCATTAATGTGGCGGCTTTCGTTTTACCAGATGGCACGTTAGACGAAGAAGGTTTGTATGAAGCTCAGAAATTATCAGCAAGAGCGGGCTATCGTATGACATGTGTTGAACTCGAGATTCCAGATTGGAATTATGTGCAACATAGAGATAAGCTACTTGGTTGTTCATTAACAGGATGGCAAGACATGATTAACAAAGTCGGGTTATCACGAGATGCACAATCACAAGTATTAGAAGATTTACGCGAGGTGGCTGTTTCAGCAGCAAAGATCTACGCTGAAGAGATTGGGGAAAACGTACCACTTCTCGTTACAACAGTTAAACCAGAAGGTACACTTAGTCAATTACCAACCGTATCAAGCGGTGTTCATTATTCTCACTCACCATACTATATCCGTCGTGTGAGAATTAATGCTGATGATCCGTTAAGTTTTGTATGTGAAGAGTTAGGTTATCCAATCTTCCCTGAAGTTGGTCAAGAACTGGAAACATGAACAACAAAAGATATTGAGTTTCCAGTTAAGGCACCAGAGGGTATTACAAAATACGATGTTTCTGCAATTGAGCAATTAAAGAACTATCAGATGTTCATGGATCACTATGTGGACCACAACTGTAGCATCACCATACATGTAAGACCTCATGAATGGGATATCGTAGAGGAATGGGTTTGGGAGAATTGGGATGATATCGTAGCACTATCCTTCCTATCACTTGAAGATAACTTCTATCAATTATTACCTTATGAGGCAATTGAAGAAGCAGAATATCATAAAAGGGTAGCTGAAATGAAACCTTTCATTCCTAATCTTTTAAGTAAGTATGAGAAGGAAGAAATCGAGATAGACCTAGGCACCGATGGGTGTGATACCGGTGTATGTCCTATCAGATAGACCATAACAATTCAAGATCTATAGAAGGTAGCCGTTCGAAAGAGCAGCTACCTTTTTTTGGAACTCAATATTACATGTTAGACTGATAAAATCCACTTCGTTTTTATATGGCATCCTTCTCTGTAATAAAGTCAAGCAACCAAAATTACAATTGGTAATAGTATAAAAAATCCCTTCACTGGTATTGTCCAGTAAAGGGGGTACATATCATTCGATATACTAATCTATATTATAATTTCACTTCAAAATCAATACTTAAGACTTTTTTGCCTGTTAAGCTTTCAGTCACTTTGTCTGGACCAGTTCCACCAACAAAAGCAGCAAACTTTCCAGCTTCAAGTACAAATTCGCCTTCCGCGTCGACGATGCACATCTGGTCGCTCTCGATCTCAAATGCAACTTCTCTAGTCTCACCTGGTTGAAGTAAGATACTCATGAATCCAACTAGATTATAATTGGCAACGCGTACAGATGCATCCAAGTCTTTTAGATAGGCTTGAACAACTTCTCTACCAGCCATCGTACTGTCATTGGTTACTTTAACGCTCAAGGTTACGTTCTCATCTGCACCAACCACTGATTTTGATAGGCTGATATCACTATAACTATACTCATTATATGAAAGTCCATAACCGAATGTATACAGTGGGTCTTTCTCCATGAAACGATAAGTTCTACCAGTCATGGTATAATCTTCAAAAGCTGGTAAATCATCGGTATGTTTTACAAAAGTAACAGGTAATCTACCTGAGAAATCCGTTTTACCAAATAACAACTCAGCAAGTGCGATACCACCTTCTGGTCCTGGATACCATGCCTGTATAACTGCATCCGCGTGTCCCTGTGCCCAAGTAAGGTCCATTGCACTACCAGCTAAGATTACTGCGATGGTAGGCGTTCCTGTTGCCACTACTGCTTCTAGCAATTGGTTTTGTAAACCTGGTAGTAATAGATCAACCTTGTCCCCAGAAATCCTTGAATTGCCTTCGTCACCTTCTTCACCTTCAATCATACTGTTAAGTCCAACGCATACA
>JAQICP010000025.1 GCA_027858555.1 Vallitaleaceae bacterium | reverse complement strand
GTCCTCATCAAATATGCATCTAATAATGACTTCCCTAGTTTCACCTGACATTTCACCAAAGACAACTCTGGTTTCATATAGGTTTAAGTCCTTTGCTGTCCCGATGGAATCTACTATCTGACCTGGAACGTAAAGGTGTTTGGTCTCGTCCTGAAAATTCAATTGAATATGACATTCAATATGTAATTCTTTTTCAAATTGATACCTTGAGGTAAATCTAATGCCACCCCCACTGATATCCTTTATAATCCCCTCATTCCATATTTCCTTTTCTTCATCCTTGTAATGAAAATTGAGTAAGCAGTCTAGACGATAATACTGTCTTCTTTGATATTTTTGCATGGCAGTTTTCAGTTTAAAAGTGGCTAAGTACAAATGATCTTCTTTTGTACGATCAACGACCACACCTTCACACCGATACAAACCCCGTTCTGTATATATACTGATACTATAGGTTCTATCAAGTTCTAACGGTACCAGTTTTCCTGCAACAATTGGTGAAGTGACCACTAACTCATTATTACCGCCTATTTCTTGAACGAAACTTTGATAGGTCGTTTCATTGCGATCCAAAATTGATTTTTTAGTTATTTCTATTTTATCCCCTAAGTGCACTGATTTACTAATCACTTTACCACCTCCTACTTCCCTTTGATTTTTATCAAGTTACTAAACAATGAACTGAGACCTTTACTCTTTTCTTCTTTATAACTTGTTTCATTTAATATTCGATCAGCAAGTACCTCAAATCCTTTTGATATACTTGATTTTGGATAAAGGATTGATACCGGTTTCTGTTCTATGACGGATTTCTCTAATAATCTATCGTTAGGTAGAAATCCAATGTTATTAAGTTCTATGCTCAAAAAACGTTTACAGACTTTATTCAACTTCTCGTATACTTCTAAGCCATCTTGATCAGAATTGACTTTATTAACCAGTAGATTAATCTTTCTGTCTGTCATATCCATTCGTCTTCTTTTCATAGCCTTTATAACTGCGTAAGCATCTGTTACCGATGTGGGTTCGGGTGTTGTTACCAGAATCATTTCATTTGATGCATTAATGAAATCCATTACCGAATTGGAGATACCTGCACCTGTATCAATAATGATAACATCTGCCAAACAATCCAATTTGTAAAGCATACGAATCATATAATCTATCTGATTCTTGTCCAGGTTTATGATATCATTAACGCCATTGCCCCCTGAAATAAACTCAACGCCATAGGGACCTTGTGTTATTATTTCAGTGATTTCCATGTTTTTATACACTAAATCAAACAAATTATTTTTTGGCACTATGCCAAAGATAACTTCTATATTAGCTAGCCCAAAATCCGCATCAAATATAACAACACGCTTGCCTTGTCTTCTTAGATTAATAGCTAAATTGACTGATATATTAGATTTTCCAACGCCACCTTTTCCACTAGTTACAGTGATAACCCTAGCCTTGCTATCTTGCATATTCACTTGACTACCTTTTATAATATTTCTCAAATGACTGGCTTGATCCATTATATATCACACCCCCCAAGGGTTTTTTTGGCTATCTCGTGCACGTCAAACTCAGAAAAATCATCTGGTACATTTTGACCAAATGTCACGTATGATAATTTGGCATTTGTTCTCTCTTTAATATTGATGATATTACCATAACTTGATGTTTCGTCTAGCTTAGTGAATATTAGTTTATAATCATCTACGCTCTGGTAAGCATCACAAATCTTTTTAAGGTCATTATATTTTGTTGCTAAGCTTATCACTAAAAATACCTCTTTTTTAGAAATACTATCTAATAGAACCATTAGTTCTTTTTGATTTTCTTTATTCCGATGTGATCTGCCAGCTGTATCAACAAGAATTAAATCCACATCTTTATACTGTTCAATTGCTTGACTCATCTCGCTAGTATTATACACTACTTTTATCGGAATATTAAGTATATTCGAATAGGTTCGAAGTTGTTCAACCGCTGCAATGCGATACGTGTCAGCAGTAATGAGTCCAACTTTTTTACCAAGATTCAAGGTATAATAAGAAGCAATTTTGGCAATCGTTGTTGTTTTACCAACACCTGTTGGTCCAACAAAAACAGCTACGTTTTTTTCATTATCTATCAATTGTATCGGTTCAACATCTGAAATTTTCTTAACAATTCGATTGTACAAAGTTCTGATTACAGTATCAATCGCCTCTTGATCATCATGATTTAGCGATTCAAACCCAACCATCAACTGATTAATAACTTTCTCATCAACCTCGTTATCGAGTAACTGTTCATATATGACGCCTAGATAAGAGTCAGAATTAATATCATTGTCTTTTAAAACCGTAGGTTCATTCACCTGATTATTTTTTATTGCCGCTACAATAGGTTTATTGACATCAAGATCCTTATTTAAGTCTCTTCTTGATAACTCCCGTAATAATTCTATGAACGACTCTTCGTTGACCCCCTCTTTTACTTGTATCCCATCTGTATTGCCAAGTGTTCGCTTCATTTGAGTTGATTGGTTGCTGTTACTTAGAGGTCCATTACTAGATTCACTATCACTAACACTTCTATCGTCTAGGGCAGCTGTAACCTCAACAAAGGGTTTCTTAAAGAGCTTATAGAACCCTCTTGGCTTTATCCGTTTAACACTTACAATCAGTGCTTCTCTACCTAGTTCTTCTTTTACTTTAATCATAGCTTCAGTTTCATTATTGCCAATATATTTTTTTATTTTCAACTAATACTCACCATCCCCACTGACTGTAATTTTATGCTGCTAACAATTTCATTGAATGATATAATCACCAAATCACCCAGATCGTCTTCAGTCAATTTTTTATAATAAATCCTAACAATTGGTGATGTAAGTGCAATAGGCATTCGACCAATTGAAGTCAATTTTAACATTTCTTTTTCGGTGGCACTTATGATTTTTCTAGTGATTTCTGGTGCTATTGATAAATAAGTCCCAGTTTCAGTATGCTTGACTGCATCTAAAATTAACTGCTCTATAGCAGGATCAAGTGTAATGACGTGGTTTTCATCACTAATATCGAAATACCTTGCGGAAATAGCCCTTTTAAGGCTCTGACGGGCATACTCTGTAAGCATGTCTGGATCTCGCATGGATGTAGCA
>JAQICP010000527.1 GCA_027858555.1 Vallitaleaceae bacterium | reverse complement strand
ACTAATACACTTTCCATATATGGTGAGACATTAGAGTGGTATTATGTTAGAACCAGTGAAGGTTATTTTGGCTACATCCAGAAAAGTGATGCTTCTCAAAAAGTAGTGGAAATCGGTCTAGTTGAACCATTTGAGAAGGTTCCTTATCAAGCATCTAAGAACTTTGATGGAAAAGTTAATGTGGTCTGGCATCAAGTAACAACTGTATCTTCTAATAGTTATATTGCAGATGCCCTAGAAGGTGTTCATGGCCTAGACGTTATATCACCGACTTGGTTCGCACTTGATGATGAAGCGGGTAATGTGAGTAATATCGCTTCGATTGAGTATGTGAATTATGCCCATTCACTGGGAATTGATGTATGGGCACTTTTTAGTAACAGTTTTAGTTCAAGCCTTACCCACGAAGTGCTAAGTAGCACAGAAAAAAGAGAAAAGGTTATTAAACAGATATTAGCTTTTTCAGCCCTATATGAGCTAGATGGCATTAACATCGACTTTGAAAGTGTAGCAGAAGAGGACGGGCCTTATTTTGTTCAATTCATCCGAGAAATAACGCCGTATCTGAAGAACCAGGGATTGGTCGTATCAGTAGATATGTATGTACCAAAGCCATGGACGGAACATTACAATCGCGCTGCACTGGGTGAAGTGATTGATTATCTAATTATTATGGGGTATGACGAGCATTGGGGAAGTTCTCCAGAAAGTGGCTCTGTTGCTTCCATTAACTTTGTGTATGAAGGTATTATTGATACACTGGCAGTAGTACCCAATGAAAAAGTGATACTAGGTGTTCCGTACTACACAAGACGTTGGGCAGAAGAAACTATAGATGGTGACATATCAGTCAGCTCAAGGGCTTATTCGATGAATGCGGCCTATGATATGTTAGTAGAAAACGATGCAGAAATTGTATGGGATGACACGGTGGCTCAATATTATGGTGAGTATACCATTAGTGATGTGCTGTATCGTATCTGGTTGGAAGAAGAACGTTCTATGGAAGAAAAAGTATCTCTTGCCATAGAGTACGACCTGGCAGGTATAGCTGGCTGGAAATTAGGCTTAGAAAAAGATGACATCTGGGATGTTTTATACGACTACCTAAAAGACTAAGAATAGAGGCAACTATGAACAAAACAAGAGCTTTATTTGAAAGTTTGCTATTTGTATTTATAGCCTTATTGATTCAAAGAATGAGTTACTATAGCTACAGTTTCTATGTGTTCGAAAAGGTAAAATCTGGCGAGATTATTGTGAGTATTGCAGGCAGTACCATTCAAGAGCAGGCAATTAAGTATATAAATGAAACCGCAATTTTCTATATAATCATAGGATGGCTTATAGCAATTGCCCTTGTTGTCTTTACTATTAAAGTTAGCAAGCAGCCCTTATTGGACCAATTAGGTCACAGGCCAAGATTCGTTAATATATTTTTAGCAATCATTATCGGGATTGGAACGGTATTTCTGACTTATGCCATTGTGCATCTCTCAGCTGAGTTTTTTAATGTAAGTTATGATTCTGACACAATCATATACTATGATTCCATATGGATTACCATAGTGGCATTAGGGCTCATTATTCCCTTTATAGAAGAATTTTTCTTTAGAGGACTGATTCTGAACAACCTAAGTAATCTAAATAGTTTTTTGTTGATTATACTGATACAGAGTTTGTTTTTCTCGATTAGTCACTTCAATCTGTATCAAGCCATATACTTGATTCCACTTGGCTTTGTAGCCGGGTATAGTGTTCTAAAAACTCGATCGTTTTGGATTGCTGTGATAATTCATCTGGTTTTTAACGGCATTAATTTGTACATGACCTTATTTAATCAATATGAGTACCAGTTTGGTCAATTGCTGATTTTATTTGTACTTGGTATGGTTTTGATCGTATTTGGTATTGATAAACTCCAGGGTAAAAAGACTCGGCGTAAAGACGTTAGAAGACTACCTGGCGTAAAGTCGGACTCTACCAACTTATAGGGAATTAATC
>JAQICP010000513.1 GCA_027858555.1 Vallitaleaceae bacterium | reverse complement strand
CTTTAGATTTATCTTTACCATCATCCATATAGTCTTGAATAATGGTCTCTAATTCTAAATCCATATCTTTATGCCTTATATCAGTCCCTTTTGAATTATCACTCATAGGTACCCCTTTCGCATTCTTACTCACATCTTAGAAGCCTACCCATAGTCTGCCCCATTAGCTGAGCATAAGCTGGGCATGAGCTGGGCATGAGCTGGGCATGAGAATGTTTATTAGATCTTATCTTGTTTCTAATAGTCGACTGTAATCATACTCTTTAGAACTTAATGTTTTAGTCATTGCCAAACCTTCATCAATATCCACGTCGCCATAAGCACCATCCTTATATACCACGATACGATTTGATTTACCCTCAACTAGTAACTCAACAGCCATGGCACCCATAATTGATGCTCTCATTCTATCTAGTGCTGTTGGACTACCGCCACGTTGAAGATACCCAAGAATTGATACCCTTGTCTCAATACCTGTAATATCCATAATACGTTTTGCTAATTCTTGTGAACCACCCACACCTTCTGCAACAATAATTAAGTTGTGTTGTTTACCACGTTGTTTGTTTTGTATGACACTCTTAACGATATCATCAAAATCCGGTTTAACTTCTGGTATGATAATCTCTTCTGCGCCATTAACAATGCCACACCAAAGTGCAATATACCCTGCATCACGACCCATAACCTCAACAATGGAACATCTTTCATGAGAAGTTGATGTGTCTCTGATTTTATCAATTGCTTCCATAGCTGTATTAACAGCTGTATCAAAACCTATCGTATAATCGGTACATGCTATATCTAAATCGATTGTACCTGGTATGCCTATGGTATTGACACCTAAACTTGCTAGTTTAGCAGCGCCTTTGAAGGAACCGTCACCACCAATAACCACCAACCCATCAATGCCAAATACTCGACACATCTCTGCGCCACGTTTTACCCCTGCATCTTCCATAAATTCCATACATCTTGCAGTCTGTAAAAAAGTACCCCCACGTTGGATTTTTTCTGAAACATCTCTAGCAGTTAATTCCTGTATATCGCCTGTAATAAGACCGCTATATCCTTTATGAACCCCAACTACTTTAAGTCCTTTTGAGATTGCTACGCGAACAACTGCTCTAACGGCAGCGTTCATGCCCGGTGCATCTCCACCGCTGGTTAAAACCCCAATTGTTTTAATCGTTTTATCAACTTTTTCTTCACTCATTGTATTACCTCCATCATGTCGCACTAGTGTAATTGTATTATAAAGCCAAACAAATTACAATATAACAATATCAAACTATTCAGTAATTGTGAAATCAATGTCCATACACTGTCTAGCTATTGTAACTCACACTTCAAAGCCTATACTTAGTATGCATATTTACTATCCTAATATATTGATTACTATATCACTTATGATTCTCCCGCTTCAACGTTCACCCCATCTGACCTCTCGATTACTCTAACCTTATCCTCACCGAAGCGTTCTCTAAAACGCCTGATTGTCTGATTGTTAGGGGCCACCTTACTATTTTCCCCCATTTCTTTCACTTGCTTTTCATGGGTTAATACTAATCTAACCGGTAGATTCCCTTTATTTTGCACTATGAGATCAGTCAATAACTTTTCATGATATTTATAGTCATCATAATTATCAAACCATATCTCCACTCTTTTCGCCTCTATTTTATCCTGTGCCGTTTTCATCAGCTCATCAAAAGTCATGATTCTAGAACATATCAATTTGGCATCCTGATCTTCTTGCAAACTAACTTGGCCTCTTACAAATATCTTGCTCTCTATATTGAGTAGATGTCGATTCTTTTCAAATTCCTTAGGAAATACAATGACTTCTACCGTGCCATATACATCTTCTATCTGTATAAATGCCATCTGTTTGTCATTTCGAATAGTCTTCACTGTTTTGTCAACAATGATACCACCAATAATCGCTGGTTCTCTTTCCTTTAAAAAGTGCTTGGTCACACCTTCCTCATCTTCAAATGCAAAATCCAGGCTCTTGTGTGAAATGTTTCTTGACCACAAGACTTCATACTTTTCAAGAGGATGTCCAGATAGATAGACACCAAGGACTTCCTTTTCATTGGATAAAATTTGTTCTGTCATAAATTCACCCACGTCAGGCAATCTGTCGTCTGTACTTTTTTCTTCACTGCCCATACTAAATAAATCTACCTGTCCTGCTATGACGTGCTTCTTCTCATGGATCACACCATCGAGTATCCCTTTGTACGCTTGCATGTACTGTTTCCTTGTACCGCCAAAGGAATCAAATGAACCAGCCGAAATCAAGTTTTCAAGCATTCTTTTATTAACACCATATTCTGCCATCCGTAAGCAAAAATCTGTCATTGACTTGAATGGTCCCATCTTTTCACGTTCAGAAACGATATCCTTTACCGCACCTCGACCAACATTTTTAACGGCTGCTAAGGAGAATCTGATGATCTCGCCATTTACCGTAAAGCGTTCAAAGCCTTTGTTGATATCCGGTGGTGCAAGTTGAATCTTCATGGTTTTTAGGGTCCCTATATACTCTGAAACCTTATTACTATTGTCCATAACAGAAGTCAGCAATGCTGCCATGAATTCCACTGGATAATAATTCTTAAGCCAAGCAGTCTGATACGCAATAAGGGCGTAAGCAGCCGCGTGAGATTTATTGAATGCATATTGAGCAAAACTATTCATGTCTTCATATATCTTAATAGCCACTGATTCTTTAATGCCACGATTAACACAACCAGGTACACCTTCGGCTTCATTGCCATAGACAAAATTCTGTTTCTCTTGTTCCATGACATCCGCTTTTTTCTTAGACATGGCACGGCGCATCAAATCGCTCCGGCCAAGTGTATAGCCCGCTAGATCTCTTACAATCTGCATAACCTGTTCTTGATAGACAATGCAACCATAGGTTGGTTCAAGTATGGGAACTAACTCTTCACAATCATATTTGATAGCCGATGCATTCTTTTTTCCCTTGATATAGGCGGGTATGAAATCCATAGGACCTGGTCTATATAGGGAAACGCCTGCAATGATGTCTTCCATATTGCGAGGCTTCAGATCTTTCATAAAGCTTTTCATGCCTTCACTTTCTAATTGAAAGACACCTTCAGTTTTAGCTGCACTTATGAGTTCAAAGGTTGATTCGTCGTTGAGATCAATCTGTTCTATATCTATATCTATGCCTTTGTTGGCCTTGATTTGTTTAACCGCATTTTGAATGACAGTTAAAGTTCGAAGACCAAGAAAATCCATCTTAAGCAATCCAAGTTGCTCCAATGTGTTCATTGTAAACTGAGTGGTGACTGCGCCATCGTTGGTATTTAGAGGCACATATTCATAAACTGGTCTATCACAGACAACCACGCCAGCTGCATGTGTAGAACTGTGTCTTGGTAGTCCTTCCAACCGCATAGACATATCTAAAAGGAACTTGATTCTATCATCATCTTCATAGAGATTTCTAAGTTCTGAATTAATCTTAAGTGCCTTTTCAATGGTTATCTTAAGTTCCTGTGGAATCATTTTGGCAACCTTATCCACATCTGCATATGGCATGTCAATTGCTCTGCCTACGTCTCTGATAACCGCTCTCGCTGCCATTGTTCCAAAAGTAATGATCTGAGCTACTTTTTCTGCACCATATTTTCGAATGACATAATCTATGACTTCTTGCCGTCTTTCATAGCAAAAATCAATATCGATATCAGGCATGCTAACCCGTTCAGGGTTAAGAAACCTTTCAAATAGCAAGTTGTATTTTATTGGGTCGATATTGGTGATTTTCAGGGCATAAGAAACAATGCTTCCTGCAGCAGAACCTCTTCCGGGTCCAACGATGATATCATTGTCCTTTGCATACTTGATAAAATCCCATGTGATTAAAAAGTAATCTACAAACCCCATGTTCTCGATGACCGATAATTCAAAATCCATTCGTTCAGTAAGCATATCGGTAATGGTGTCATAGTTTTCTCTTAATCCGATATAGCACAGCTCCCTCAGATAACCTGTAGCTGTCTTACCGTCCGGCAAATCAAACTTAGGTAATTTTAACTGACCAAATTCGAATTCCACATGACAGCGTTCTGCAATGCGTCTCGTATTAAGAATTGCTTCTTTTTGATGTTGAAACAGTGTTAGCATCTCTTTAGGCGATTTTAGGTAAAATTGTCCCCCTGTATATCTCATTCTATCAGGATCAGACACTTTTTTATTGGTCTGAATACACAAGAGTATATCGTGAGATTGGACATCATCGGCATAAGTATAATGGACATCATTGGTCGCAACAAGGGGAATATCCAGTTCACTGCTCATCTGAATCAGCACTTCGTTCACGGTTTTTTGTTCTTCAATACCATGGTCTTGTAATTCAAGAAAGAAATTGTTTGGTCCCATAATTGCCTTGTATGTGAGGGCCAGTTCTTTGGCCATATCCAGCTGATTATTCATGATAGCTGATGGAATCTGACCTCCGAGACAAGCAGATAGGGCAATTAACCCCTCACGCTGCCATTGTTCCAAAAGTAATGATCTGAGCTACTTTTTCTGCACCAAATTTTCGAAAGACATAAACTATGAC
>JAQICP010000503.1 GCA_027858555.1 Vallitaleaceae bacterium | reverse complement strand
CAGAGAACGTATACCACTCACAGATCCCAAGATATGTACGAATAGGTCAGTGGCCTATTTTTCATATACTGATTTATTGTTTACACGAGAAGAACTCATAATATATATGGATAAAAGGGGCATTGACCATACGGAAAAAGTCGTTGATGTCTTGGTCAAACATACAGGAGGATGGATTGCAGCGATTAATCTTCTTCTGCTTTTTTACATCCCGGATATAAACAAGAGTATTACGGATATAGCCTCTTTGACCAGCTATGTCGAATCAGAAATATTAGGACGATTGCCCAAGGAAACAAAAACTTTTTTGATTGAGACCTCACTGTTTGATGTCCTTGAGTCGGTTATATGTGATAGCTACCTTGGCATGAATAACAGTAAACAGATTATGGCTGAATTGGCGGATAAGCATTTCTTGTTGTATGCAATTGAAGAGGGCGTCTACAAATTACATGATCTGATCCGAGATATCCTAATTAGCATGATTGAACCAGAAGGCACGCAATATAAGAAAGCAGCAGAAGCTTACACATATAATGATAGGCCTATCCAATCCATTGACTATCTCTTGACTGCAGGATTATATGATGACGGGCAAGTGATGATGGAAAAGTTCGTTCCGGAGTTGATCAAGAAAGGCAATTGGGTGACAATCAGTCGCTGGTTGAATTGTTTTGATGATCAGATTATTGTACGTAACCCATTCTTATGTATCACTACAGCGGAACTCAAAGTGTATCACGCATCTGTTTATGAAGCTGAGAAATATCTGCATATGGCACAGAAACTTTATAACAAGGCAGACGACCATATCGGTCATGCACGTTGTCTGAATGTAGCGGCACGGATTCTAAGGTCACAAGGCAAATATGAGGCAAGTCTTGATAAAATGTCTGATGCAATGGCTTTGTTGGCTGGAGAACGATTTGATATATCTATGGAAACGGCGTTGTCCTATCTCTTTATTGGTGATTTTGCTCGAGTTGAGAACACGTTGAATAATGCCTATGATAAGGCACTTGATACCATGGACGATGGTATGATTGCGCATATTGTAGCATGTATGGCCCATTTCAATTATTTGAAAGGTGATTATACCAATGCGGTATCCTTGTATAAAAAGGCGGAGACCTATTCAGACGGTGTATATGACTCCCATTTTCAAAGAAGCTGTTTAGCGAGCATCTATCAGGACTGGGGGATGCTAGACAAGGCTTTGTCCATAGCTAAAGATAGTGTTGCGGTTAAAGAGCGGTTCATGCTTATCGACACACTTCCTTATGCTTATTATCAGCTGGCGCATATCTATGTGGATCTTAAGCAGTTCGATCAGGCGGAGATCTATTACAATAAATCCATTGAAACGGCAAACGCCATCGGCGGTGAGACTTTCTTCAAAATACTTAGTAAAATGCTGTTGGCCAGATGCTATATAAAGCGGGGACAGATTAGAAAAACGCGGGATACTGCCAGAGAAGCCATTAAGGAAGCCATGGAAGAGGGTGGCTATATTGAAGCTATTTGTTCCATGCTGATGGGCATCATATTCCTACAGATGAGGAAAATCACTCGGGCCAAGACCTTTATAGCAAGAGGTAGAGAGTTGATTGAAACAGCTAAACCAAAGTATTTTGTGACTATGCTTTATGGTGCATTGGCTTTTATTGCCATAGAAGATAAAGATCAGGCAAGTACACTCAAATACGGACTTGCATATCTAGAAAATGCCAGTTCAGGTAATTTTATTCAGATGAGCATATCTCTCTATTCTATGTTCTCAGAAGTCATAAAGGCATTGCCCCAAGAGCAGTTGTCATTCTCCCATAAAGCCTTCATTATGGAATTAGAGGATAGATGTGCTAAGAAACCATTTGTATCAAAGTTCTTCAATACGAAGAAACGGATTATATCCAGCAATTACACTATCTTGAAGGCTTTATATGACAGAAAAGAGTCTCTACCCTTTACAGCCAACCTTTTTGGCAATCTAACACTGACTCATCAAGGAGCTGAAGTGAATCTGAAAGGGAAGATATCTTTGAAGGCGCGTGAAATGCTTGTCTATATACTCCATCAAGGACGAGCTGTTACCAAAGATGAATGGATAGAGGCTATCTGGCCTGACACCCAGAGCATCAATAGAGACGATCTGTTTCATGCCACCTTGTATAACTTGAGGAAAGGTTTGGGGATGATGGATGATACGGACGACATTATACAATATACCAATGGCACTTATACCATCAAGAGAGATACTTTCTTTTGTCTGCATCATCTCTATGGGGCGATGTTGCCAATCCTTATTAATTCTGAAAAGCTTGGAGAAAAAGAAGCGGAGTTGATAAGTCAGATACTTAGTTGGTACAACTATGAATACCTACACTACGTTGATAGTGAGTGGGTTGGAAAGAGTAGAGCCTATTATGAAATGATCTTTGAAAAGGCAGCCATCAAAGTCAGTACATATATGATGGACCGCGATGCAATAAAAGTCAGTGAATTATTGTATAGGTTATTAGCATTTAATCCATATTCCGAAGAGGCTCATTATCTATTAATCAAGGTTCAGATTATTAATGGGCATCACGAAGCAGCTAGACATATCTATGATGACTATGCCAATCTGATTCGTGAAGAGTTGGATATTCTGCCATCTGATGATATGATGCAATTATTCAGTTAGCATCTTAGTTAACATTTCAGTTAAAGTTTCAGTTTTTTTTCAGTACAGTTTGATATACTCCTTTCGTACACAGTAATTGGGCGAAAGGAGTATTTTTATGAAAAAGTATTTAGTTATGGCAATTATCATAATCTTTTGTATGAACATCGTTGGGTGCAGCAGTATAATCGACAGATTAGACCAATCTGATGAAGACGAGGAATCCGAAGCATCGGAGGAAGAACAATTCGATGATCAACTTACTCCCTTGGGAGGACTTTTCGGCGGTACCAGCAACAATGAAGATAATGGTGTGAATGAGGCGGGGTGGCCAAACGGATTAGAAGACATACCGCCATTCACTTATGGTGATATCATAAGAGTTGATGATATATCTGAGACTGTGGATGGTATCAGGCATGTTTCCTACAATATTGTATTCGAAGATATTGATGAGGGTGCATATGAAAACTACGCTAAAGATCTGGTTGATGCAGGATTCTTCTCCAATGAAGATTCGACCCTTGACGATCATACAAGAAGTGCTTCTCATATCAGAGATAAGTTCCATTATGATGACACCAGCTATACGACTGGCGTCCAACATTGGGTGGATAGTGAAACGGGGGAAGGTGCCGTTTTTATTAGTGATCCACAGATGCCAGGTGATACTAGCGCTGCTAACAATCAAGACAATGGAGATGGTACAGAGGGAAATTCAGACGGAAATTCAGACGGAAATTCGGACGGAAATTCAGAGGATGACTTAGAAGATGGTAATGGTGAAGGAAGTACCAACTTAGATGGTTTTACACTAGATGTCCCAGAAGGCTATCCACATGATGATGTCCCTTTATTAGGTATTATGCCGGAAGATACGTTGGGTGCCACCAGCATGCAAGTGGATGGCGAAGGAACATCTTATGTGGTAGTTTATGGTTTAGATGAATCCGTAGTAGAGTTCATTGATCGAATTGGTGATGTCATGCAAGAGCATGCTGATAATGCTGAGGATGGCAGTTGTGAAGTTATTAGTGGTATGATGGTAATGGGCGATATCGATAATATCGAGTACATCATAACAGCAGGTGATGGGACTGAAGACGGCTATACCACAGTCGTGATGTATTCAGT
>JAQICP010000497.1 GCA_027858555.1 Vallitaleaceae bacterium | reverse complement strand
GTCAGATTAGCATTAGCTTTCACAGAGTAGTTGACAGAAAACTTCTTGTATGCTACCAGATTTTTAACTTCCTTGCATCTAGCTCTAAAGACATCTTCGTTATACACATAAAGTGGACTGCCATAGAGTTCTATTAATTCTTGTGGATTAGTTGTACCATAAAATCCATTTTTTTCGGTTACGTTGTTATATTTTTTTAGCATTGTTTCCTCCATTGTTTTGCTGTTCTAGCACAGCTATTTCATTGATGAATGATTCTCTGATGAGATTGACAAGGGTTACATTTTTACTATATAAGCTATGAGATAAGGTGCCCGCTAGTACTTCAGAAGTATCAATGATAATCTTATATGAGGCTTGTGGCTCTGCATTATAATGAGCGTGATTCAACCCAAGTACTAAATCAGAGGGTAAATCAGTGGGTAAATCAGAGGGTAAATCAGCGGGTAAATCAGAGGGTACCAATATTACAACTTTAAGACCGCGTGTCTGTGCCGCATTCAGTATAGGTTTTATCGCATCAAGTATACTGTTATTGCATGACAAGTAGATTCTCTTGGCTGCTGATTCAATCATATTAATTAATTTCTCTAATATTGGTTTTTCACCAATAATGGTGATGTAAGGCTCGTTAGGTAAATCGTTAAAAGTGAGTTCTCTTACAATTGTCCGGATGGTTTCGTCAAATATGCGAGTGGCATTGGTTATCAACTCATCTTTTGTAATAGGCATATATTTTGCAGAAGCACCTTCTACAAGATAGGCATAACCTTTGTCAACCAATGAGGATAGTGCAGCATAAGCGTTAGAACGTGATATCCCAGAAAGCTTTGCAGCTTCATAACCTGTGAGCATACCCGTTTTACATAAAACCATGTAGATTGTTGCTTCTTGCTGAGTGAAACCTACATTTTTTAATGATTGCAGTAAATCCATACACACTCCTTAGTGTTTCTTTATAGTACTACTATAATCAATTAGAAAATATTTGTCAAGTAGAATGTATAAAAGTAAAAAGGTTTGTATACTTTTTCATAGAAAACCAGAATACTTTATGGTATAATGTGAGAAATGCATTGAGGTCATCAAAATGCCCTCATGAGGAGGTTCACCATGTTAGATATTAAGGTACAATATAGTGATACTAAAAAGCTAATACCTAGCTCCGATGAATTAGGGTTTGGTAATATATTCACTGATCATATGTTTATGCTAAATTACACAGAAGGTCAAGGTTGGCATGATGCACGAATCGTACCATATCAGCCACTGATGTTAGATCCTTCAACAATGGTTTTTCACTATGCACAAGAGATATTTGTGGGCTGAAAAGCTTATAAAACCAGTTCAGGCGACATTCAATTATTTAGACCCGAAAAAAACATTGAAAGAATGAATATAACTAATGAAAGAATGTGTATACCGACACTTAATACAGAAGATGTCTTACAGGCTATTAAAGCAGTAGTTAGAATCGATGAAGAATGGATTCCCACAGCTGAAAACACATCCCTATATATCAGACCTTTTATCATTGCTACAGATCCTTTTCTTGGTGTAAGACCATCAAATAGTTATTTGTTTATGATTATTCTGTCACCAGTTGGTGCTTATTATAAAGAAGGCATTAATCCAGTATCAATATGGGTTGAAGAAGAATATGTAAGGGCTGTAAGAGGTGGGGTAGGTTATGCCAAAACTGGCGGCAATTATGCAGCTAGCTTAAAGGCTCAGATGGCCGCTAAAGCAATGGGCTATACCCAGGTATTATGGCTTGATGGTATGGAAAGAAAGTATATAGAAGAAGTAGGCACCATGAATGTATTCTTCAAGATTAATGGTGAGGTAATTACACCATCACTTGAAGGCAGTATTCTACCAGGTGTTACACGTAATTCTACCATAGCATTACTTAAGGATTGGGGATATACAGTAGTTGAGAGAAAGATTTCCATAGATGAACTCTACGAGGCCTATGATGCTGGACAGTTAGAAGAAGTCTTTGGAACTGGCACTGCAGCGGTTATTTCACCTGTTGGATCCTTGAATTATAGAGGCAATTGCATCACCGTTAATAATAATAAAATAGGCGATTTATCGCAAAAATTATATGACACAACAACAGGCATACAGACAGGTAGACTTGAGGACAAGTATGGTTGGATAGTAAAAGTGGATTAGTAAGTGGCGCATTCGCCTAAAGGGCAACTTACATCAAGCAATATGGCACATGACAATAAAAATATTAATCAAATAATTAAGGGGAAGCTAATAATAGCTTCCCCTTAATGTTGTACGTATTAAGTTAGATTGTTCTTAATTATGATAGATTATGCTTTGTTAACTGAACCAAATAATTCCATCTTAGTTTTAACAACGTCTTTAATTGCTTGAACACCAGGTGCTAATAACTTACGTGGGTCAAAACCTTTACCTACTAAGTCTTTACCAGCTTCGATGTATACTCTAGTTGCAGCAGTAAATACTAATTGACAATCAGTATTAACATTGATTTTAGCTACGCCCAGTGAAATAGCTTTTGCAACCATCTCGTCAGGAATACCAGTTCCACCATGAAGTACTAATGGCACGCCACCAGTAACAGTTTGAACTTCTGCTAATACGTCGAAGTTAAGACCTGTCCAGTTTGCTGGGTATTTACCATGAATATTTCGAATTCCTGCTGCGATCATATCAACACCAAGAGCTGCGATTGTAGCACATTCCTTAGGATCTGCAACTTCACCACCACCAACAACGCCATCTTCTTCACCACCGATTGAACCAACTTCAGCTTCAACAGAGATGCCTTTTGAATTAGCAATTCTTACGATTTCAGTTGTTTTTTCGATGTTTTCAGCGATTGGATAATGTGAACCATCAAACATGACTGATGAAAAACCAGCATCTATACAAGCTAATGCGCCTTCATAAGTACCATGGTCAAGATGAACTGCAACTGGTACAGTGATTTTAAGTTCATTAATCATTGCATTTACCATGCCCATAACAGTTGTGTAACCACACATATATTTACCAGCGCCTTCAGATACACCAAGGATGACAGGTGAATTGTTTTCTTGTGCCGTTTGTAGAACAGCTTTAGTCCACTCAAGGTTATTAATGTTAAATTGACCTACCGCGTACTTACCTTCTTTTGCTTTTTGTAACATTTCCTTTGCATTTACTAACATAAATTACCTCCTAATGATATATATTGTAACAACATTATTATATCAGATTCCAAGTTAAAGAACCAAAAATAGATAGCTGCTAAAATCTGTT
>JAQICP010000419.1 GCA_027858555.1 Vallitaleaceae bacterium | reverse complement strand
CTGAGAGTGAAGAAATGTTTTCTGGAAGAGACTTTGAGAAGTTATTAATGGAAAAAGGTAGTTGGTATTTTGATGAGTCAGGCCAACCTCAACTTGACAGTCAAGATTCGATAGAAGTCATGACATTTATAACAGATATGGTTAAAGGTGGTTATACGCTTAATGTAAGTGAGTGGACACAAGCTTGGTATGATTGTTTAAGCCAAGGCACAGTTGCAACTATGCCAGCAGCTTCTTGGATGGGTGGATTTTTATCAGGTTGGATTGCTCCTGATGCAGCTGGTTTATGGAGAGTAATTCCACTTCCAGCTTGGGAAGAAGGCGGCAATACTGCAACTAATGATGGTGGTTCTAACTTGTGTATCACTGAAGTTTCAGAGAATAAAGATGCTGCATGGGCTTTTATAGAGTTTATGTTGGGTAGAGAAGACTCACAAATGACTATGTACAAAGGTTCAGATATTTTCCCATCATTAGTTACAACTTATGATGATCCTTTCTTTGGTGAAGAAGTAGAATACTATGGTAATCAAAAAGTAAGAGAAGTATTTGCAGCTATAACAGAAAATATTCCTGCAATATCTTACCAAGAGTTTTACTCACAAGCAAATGAATCCTTGATTGAAGCGTTTTCAAAGATCATTTATAATGATGTTAGCGTTGAACAGGCAATGAGTGAAGCTAACGAACAAGTAATTACTAAAACTCAATAGTTCGTATTACTAATTACATAGGTTCTATCCTATGTAATTAGTTTTATAGGAGGCATGTGACTAATTATGACAAAATTCAAGTTAAGTTATAGATTCAAACAAAAAGTGACACCTTACATATTTATATTGCCGTTTTATCTTCTGTTTATTACATTCATGGCATATCCCGTAGTATTTTCGTTAATAGCAAGTTTTTCAAAGTGGAATGGTGTTAGGGAGATGGAATGGGTTGGACTAAGAAATTATGTCAACCTTATTCAAGACAAAGTATTTCTTCAGTCACTTATTAACGGATTAGTGATGTTCCTAATGTATGTTCCAGCCATGATTTTATTTGCTTTGATTCTTGCGATATTACTGAACAAACCTAATATCAGATTTAAGAATTTTTTTAGAACAGCGATATTTGTACCTTATATTACATCAGGAGTAGCTATTGCATACATATTCATGCTGATTTTCGATAGTAAATTCGGGTTGGCTAATAAAGCATTGACGAGTATTGGATTACCTGCAATACCATGGTTAAGTTCGATTCTAGGAGCTAGGTTTGTTCTTGGGTTATTAGTTACATGGAAATATATGGGATATAATATGATTTTGATGATGGCGGGGCTTCAGACAATTCCTGATAGTATAAATGAAGCAGCTAAAATAGATTGAGAAAATAGTTTTCAAAATTTTACAAAAATTACAATTCCAATGATGCGCCCAACCATATTATTTACAACTATATTATCAACAATGGGAACTTTTTCATTATTTGCAGAGCCATTAATCATGACAGGTGGAGGACCTCTAAACAAAACGCTGTCATCTGTATTATATATATATTCTGAAAGCTTTAGGCATTTGAGAATGGGTTATGGATCATCATTAGCATATGCATTTTTCTTAGTAATGATTTTACTGACACTTATACAGTTTAGACTAAATAGAGCCATTGAAAAGAATTGATTGGAGGAAAACATGACGAATAGTAAAAGAATACTTAAGAAAAAGATAAACACGACAGGCACATATTTAATTCTACTAATTGTTGCATTTTTTACCCTTATGCCTTTTTTATGGATGTTATTGTCATCCTTTAAATCTTTAGATCAGATTTTCGCATCACCAGTAACACTATTTCCAACAGAATTCACATTTAAAAATTACATTACAATTTTTAAGGATTATAATTTTGGGCGCGCATTATTTAACAGTTTTTATATCGGTGTAATTGCAACAGGTACTTCAATTTTCTTTTGTGCATTGGCGGGGTATGCATTTTCAAAACTAAAATTCAAAGGTAAAAATATATTATTTCTAAGTTTAGTCCGTTCGTTAATGATTCCTTTTCAAGTGACAATGGTACCAGCATATGCGCTGTTTAATCAACTGCATTGGATTGATAAACATATTGGACTAATCGTTCCAGGTATGGCAAATGCATTTGGTATATTTTTTATGCGCCAGTATATGAGTGGTATTAATTATGAAATTATTGAATCTGGCAGAATAGATGGATGTAGTGAATTTGGTATTTTTATACGACTAATATTACCAATTGCCAGACCGGCTATGGCCAGTCTGGGCATCATTTTCTTTATGAATTCATGGAATAACTTTTTATGGCCAATGATTATATTGAAATCAAGTGAAAATATGACTGTTGCAGTAGCCATAAGAGCCTTTAATTCTGGGGTTAGAACACCATACAATTTAATTATGGCGGCTTCATTTGTAAGTATTATACCACTACTTATCGTGTTTATAGCATTCCAAAAGGAATTTATATCAGGCATTACTAAAGGTGCGGTTAAAGGTTAAAGTATGCTCAAGTATTTTGTTTAAGGATAAAAGTAGCATACATGAATGTTACTAGATTGGCAGAATTCGCATCTAGGTATAACAACAGCAGCATCACCAAAATATTTTAAGGGTGGGGAAGCATCGTATTACCTAGGCTTAGATATGCCCTTGAAGTGGAACCAATTGATTGGGAGAACCAACAAGACTACTTACAATATGATATGAACGACTAAAAGATAAAGCTAGTGCTTCATCTTTTTTTTCAATAGGAAAGTTCTTCATAGGCACTTTCCATGAGAACAATTTATCCTGTATAGAAAGAGATCCTGAGGGATAAAACGCGTACTGGAGGTACTCTTTGTTCTTCAATAGGAAAGTTCTCCATAGGAACTTTCCATGAGAACAATTTATCCTGTATAGAAAGAGAGACTGAGGGATAAAACGTGTACTGGAGGTACTCTTTATTTTAATGCTTTTTCAGATATTGATTTCATGTTATACTGTATAAAGCATTAGCTTACTATATATTAAGAAAGCCTGAAGTAGAGTGACAGGAAATTGATATAGAAGATAGAAAACAGATAGACACAAGGATAAGGGAGCGTAAAGATGAAGATTTGTAAGGAATGTCTAAAACAAAATGAAGATAATGAAGAGATATGCTGTGAATGTGGCGCTGTGCTACCAGCGGTAAAACCTGATGAAGATGAATTAACCAACCAGGAACAAGACAGAGAAGTGGGTGAAGGAACACCAGAAGAAGGAACACCAGAAGAAGAAGCAAGCAGTGATAACGTAGTGAATGATGAGGCTAAACCACTTGATGATACCACACTCGTGGATGAGCAGGCCATAATAGTAGAAGGCATAGAAGAGACATTAGTTGAGAATAATGAAATACTGGTAAAAGAAGAAGTGTCAGAAAATTCTGAAATTATTAATGTTATTACTGATGACTTAGAAGAAAGCAAATTATATATAAACAAATTAAGTTCTAGATTATTACTCATTGGTGCAATTGTGGTAGCGATATTAATAGTAATTATGATTGTTAGTCAAGTGATAGTAAGAGCTAATCCCGTTTACCGTACTTATAATGGTATCAAGAAGTTTTATGACAAAGACGAATATAACTTGGCACTTTCCATACAGACAGATGTTGATTCAACTATCGATGAGGTAACAGAAGAAATTTTAGCGCGGCTTGTGATCAACTACAATGTAAAGAATGCAGAAACGCTAATTGCATTTACAACTGAATTTCAGAAAGATGAAATCATTGATTTCGTTGTTGTAAATAAAAATGATATGTTATATGTAGACATTCCTCAAGTACTAGATCAAGATGAATATTTATATTATGAAATAGATGAGTATATGGATGAAGAAGATATGGACTTATTAACTAAATATCAAGCTATGATAGATTTTTCTAAACTTGATATGAAACCATATACTGATGCCGTATATGATGCGATTGAAGATTCAATGGATAGTGATTTTGGTAGTGTATCCTATGATATAGATGGATGGATGTTACTGGAACTTGGCGAAGCTATATTAGATGTAACTGAGGACGATGAAGAATTAATGGTATGGGTTAGAGAAACCAGTGTAGAGATACTAAGTACAATGATCGAGGATGATTTTGAATTATATGAAATGGACAAGGATGATTGGGATGAAGCACTTGACTTCATAGAAGATAGGGATTTTGAAGAAGGCTGGGAAGATGCTTTAGATGAAATATCTTCATCATTTTCGGATGCTAAAGATGAATTAGAATGGGATGAAGAGAATGGCAACGACACGTTTGAGATGATACTGACTTACAATTTTGACTTGTTCAATAATATAGATTCTGTGGTTTTTGAATTTGAAAGTGAATATGGAGAAGGTTTCACTTTGACAGTGGATTATGATGCAAAATATAAGAATGCACGTAAATACGATACAGACAATGGGCAGGATGTTGAAGATCTAGATGAAGATGATTATTCTGATCTCAGCGAAGATATCCGTGATTATATAGCAGATTATATCGATGACAATGATGAGCTTAATGATCTAGTTGAAGGTTGGATGGAAGATGACTTTGATGATGATGATGCAGACTTATTAGATCTGTTTCTTGAAGGCGTGATTGATAG
>JAQICP010000165.1 GCA_027858555.1 Vallitaleaceae bacterium | reverse complement strand
GCAATTTGTGGCGGCATTTCCGAAAGCAAAATCGGCGAAGTAAGGTTAATGCCAATACGTGGACAATTTTAATAATCAACGAATACAGTGCAACGCATACAGGGCAACGCATGCAGGGCAACCCATACAGGGCAACGCATACAGGGCAACCCATACAGAGCAACGCATACAGAGCAACGCATATAGAGCAACGAATGCAAGGCAACGAATACAGGGCAACGAATGCAGATCAACAAATATAGATACAGCAGAAACGTATACGGAAGAAACATATACAATTAAAACGAACTTAATAGATAAGTTAAAGCTTATAAATAACGGAGGCAAAGATGAAAAAAGTAATAACACTTGGTGAGATTATGTTAAGATTATCAACCCCAGGTTTTCAGAGATTTACGCAGTCAGATTCTTTTGATGTGACTTATGGCGGCGGTGAAGCGAATGTGGCAGTATCGTTAGCGAACTTTGGTTTTGATGCATCATTTGTATCGAAGGTGCCAAACAATCCTATCGGTCAAAGTGCCATTAATCACTTACGAAGATATGGTGTGGATACAAGTAATGTACTTCGTGGTGGCAATCGACTTGGCATCTACTATCTTGAAACAGGTGCATCAATGAGAGCATCAACAGTTGTTTATGACAGAGCAGATGCTTCAATAGCAAAAGCAACGGCTGAAGAGTTTGATTTCGACGCAATATTTGAAGGGGCTGACTGGTTTCACTTTTCTGGTATAACACCAGCACTTAGCAAAGAAGCTGCAGACCTAACACTTGCAGCACTTAAAGCGGCTAAAAAGCATAAAGTAACTGTCAGTGTTGATCTTAACTACCGTAAAAAATTATGGTCTGAGGCAGAGGCAAAAGCCTGTATGACAGAACTGATGCAATATGTAGATGTATGTATTGGTAATGAGGAAGACGCTGAAAAAGTATTGGGCTTCAAGCCAGGTAGTACAGACGTAACATCCGGCGCATTAGAACTTGACGGCTATAAAGATATATTCAAGCAAATGAAAGAACAATTCGACTTTAAGTATGTAGTTTCAACACTTAGAAAAAGTCACTCTGCATCCGACAATGGTTGGTCGGCACTTATATATGATGGTAATGAATTCTACCATTCAAAAGAATATGCTATCCATATCGTTGATAGAGTTGGTGGTGGTGATTCGTTCTCAGGTGGGTTGATCTATGGGTTGCTAGCACTAGATGACTTCAAGAGTGCTCTTGAATTTGCAGTAGGTGCTTCAGCACTTAAACACACAATTCCTGGCGATTTTAATCTGGTATCCATTGATGAAGTCATGACACTAATTGAAGGCGATGCATCAGGAAGAGTCCAGAGATAGCATAAGAAAGAGGCAAGTATATATTCGATGATTCAGAGTTAGCAGTTATTAATTACTATGAAAAGTAAATAAGAAAGCACCATTAGTTACTGAAACTATAAGATGTAATCAGCAACTTAATACAAGGAGGAAACTATGATAGTAAGAGAACCAGCACATTCAGAAGATGCAAAGCATTACACAACTAGTCGACTTAGAGATGAATTTTTAATAACAGATCTGTTTATTCCGGGTGAAATTATGCGTGTATACAGTCATATAGATCGTATTATCACCATGGGTTATTGTCCAGCACAGACACCACAAAAGTTAGAAGAGGGTGTTGATGTGATGGGGATGCTTGGTTCTAATTATTTCCTTGAAGGTAGAGAACTAGGTGTAATTAATGTAGGTGGTCCAGGTAAGATTACGATTGATGGCACGGTCTATAATATGAAAACAGAGGACGGTTTATATACAGGTAAAGGCACTAAAACAGTTGTATTTGAAAGCAATGACCCTAAAAATCCTGCCAAATTTTACACACTAAGTGCACCAGCACACAAAGAATATCCAACAAAGCACATTGATATCGAATTAGCAAAGCAAGTACCTATGGGTGATAGTAGCGCTGCTAATAAAAGAATTATATTCCAATTCTTACATCCAGCCGTCCTTGATACTTGTCAGTTGGCAATGGGACTTACTAAAATGGAAGCAGGCAACGTCTGGAACACTATGCCGTGTCATACACATGAACGTAGAATGGAAGTGTATTTTTATTTCAATCTGCCAGAAGATGGTGTAGTTTTCCACTTGATGGGAAAACCATCTGAAACCAGACATATCGTTGTAAGAAACGAAGAAGCGGTTATTTCACCAAGCTGGTCCATACATTCAGGTTGTGGCACCACATCATACAACTTCATATGGGGTATGGTTGGAGAGAACAAGACCTTTACAGACATGGACGCAGTTAATATGAAAGATATAAAATAGAGGAGAACTTATGATAATAGATACTTTTAGATTAGATGGTAAAGTTGCTATCGTAACTGGTAGTGGACAAGGACTCGGACAAGGCATGGCGCTGGCACTTGCAGAAGCAGGCGCAGATATCGTTGGCGTAGATTATTCTGATAGTAATGAGACAAAAGAATTAGTTGAAAAAATGGGCAAAAAATTTCTTAAGGTTCAAGCTAACTTGATGAAAATTGACAAGCTGGAATCTATCGTTGCAGAAGCTGTTGCAGAATTTGGCAGAGTGGACATATTGGTTAATAATGCAGGTACTATTAGAAGAGAAGATGCAATTAATTTCTCTGAAAAAGACTGGGATGACGTTATGGACATTAATGTTAAAACTGTATTTTTCTTTAGTCAAGCAGTGGCTAGACAATTTATGAAACAAGAAACTGGTGGCAAGATTATCAATATTGCCTCTATGCTTTCATTCCAAGGTGGTATAAGAGTGCCTTCCTACACAGCATCAAAAAGTGGTGTAATGGGTATTACAAGATTAATGGCTAACGAATGGGCAAAAGACAAGATCAATGTCAATGCAATCGCACCAGGTTACATGGCTACTGCTAACACTGAAGCACTAAGAGCTGACCCGGTAAGAAATGCAGCTATTGTTGAAAGAATACCAGCTAATCGTTGGGGACTGCCATCTGATTTGGCAGGTCCAATTGTATTTTTGGCATCATCAGCATCTGATTACATTAACGGCTATACAGTTGCAGTTGATGGTGGTTGGTTAGCTAGATAATTGCGTATACTACTACGGATCATACGATTTAGATAGTATCCTTTATAGAACTATGGTAGAATGACTCTAGTAATGGTGGACATCAAGTGTGTACAACAAGGATGACATTAACCGTGAACATCCAGGGTAGTCATTAGGGATGAATATCAGTGAAAGGATACAATATGCAAAATTATAAAATGGTAATTGCCTATGATGGCAGAAGATACAAAGGTTTTAGAAAAACTAGAAGTGATGCAGAGAAAAGCATTCAAGGCAAACTTGAATCCATACTTGAAAAATTATATGAAACTGAAATAGAGGTCATCAGTGCTATTAGTACCAATGCTGGTGTACATGCCCAGCAGTTGGTGATTAATTTTAATGCGCCAAATGAAAGTATCAGTGATCAAGGTATTTTTGATTATTTTGAGACTTACTTACCGGATGACATTGTTACATTTTCAGTTGAAAAAGCTGATGCAAGATTTCATAGCCGTTATGGTGTGAAAACGATCACTTATGAGTATCGTCTATGGAAAAGCGATGCACCTCATCGTCCAATCTTTGACAGACAATATGTGAATGTGATGAAAGCACCTCTTAGAGTGAATGGTATGCAAAAAGCAGCTGGACTTTTAGAAGGTGAGCATGATTTTGCTGCCTACGCAACTAAGAGCAAAGCTAATTCTTCAGTGAAAACACTCACTGAGATAACAATTGAAGAGACTGAGTATGAGATTATCATAACAATGAAAGCGGATGGCTTTTTACTTAATATGGAAAGATTCATAGTTGGAACACTCATTCAAGTTGGCCTTGGAGAGAGATCAGCAGACACTGTTGTCAAAGGATTTAAAACACAAGACAGTCACGATGTTGGCCATAAAGCTATGGCACATGCCCTTTGTTTGAAAGAAGTTACATACGAATAAAGTAAGTAATTCAAGAGATTCAAGTACTAAGAATTGAATTTATTACAGGTCGGTATGTGACGATACATACTGTATATCATTAATTATTAAAAGCTTATGGTAATCTAGCGATAGATAATCACAAGTTTTTTTTGTAGGTACGCTATGTTATGATATGGTGTATTTAATAATTCATTGGCATAAGTGTTTTTATATTGAAATGAGACACAGCCAATCATAATCTGATATAATATATGTAATATTAATATGGGAGGATACTTAATGAAGAGCATAACAAAACGCAATCATTACACTTATGGACTAGGTACCGTCGGAAGAGATATGACTTATGCATTAATCAGTATGTATTTGATGTTTTATTTGACAGATGTATTGGAACTGCCTAATAAGACACTGTGGTGGGTTACTTTCATCATACTAATGGCAAGAGTTTTTGATGCACTAAATGATCCAGTTATGGGTGTCGTCGTGGACAATACTAGAAGTCGGTTTGGTAAGTTTAAACCATGGATTGCTATTGGTGCTTTATCATCAGGTGTTTTCACTGTGTTACTATTCACTGACTTTGGATTATCAGGCACAGCTTTTTTACTACTATTTGCATTAATCTATCTGTTGTGGGGGATTAGTTTCACCGCCAACGATATCTCTTATTGGTCCATGCTACCGTCTCTTACAACCGACCAAAAGGAAAGAGAAAAGATAGGCGCATTCGCAAGAATATGTGCCAATGTTGGACTTTTCACAGTAGTTGCAGGTATTGTACCAATTACAACAGCACTCTCAGACAGCACAGGTAGTATGGAAAAAGCCTACTTAGTGTTTGCTATCATGATTGTTGCAGTTATGTGGATTGGGCAGAGTATTACACTTTTTGGCGTAAAGGAACTAGATGTCTTCAAAGTTCAGCCAGCAACGAAGCTGAAGGAACTGGTCAGTATTATATTCAAAAACGATCAGTTATTATATACGGCTATTGCCATGGTTTTGTTTATGATTGGTTATATTACGACCACTAGTTTTGGGCTATATTTCTTTAAATATGCTTATGGTGATGAAGGCATGTATTCAATCTTTGCACTAATACTCGGGGTATCTCAGTTAGTCGCTCTAATTGTGTTCCCCCTCTTTAGTAAAAAGTATAATCGAAAACAACTATATAGAGGTGCGACTTTTTTGGTCGTAGTCGGTTATGTGATCTTTTTCTTTGCACCTATGAATATGTTGTATATCGGTGCAGGTGGTATCCTGATTTTTCTAGGACAGGCATTTATACAACTACTCATGCTTATGTTTCTTGCCGACACCATCGAATACGGTCAGTGGAAATTAGGCAAACGTAATGAAAGCATCACTTTTTCCATTCAACCATTTATCAATAAAATGGGTGGTGCAGTCGGCAGTGGTATCGTTGGAGCAACAATTATATTGTCAGGTATTAATGATGCTGTAACACCAGAGGATGTGACTACTGGTGGTTTACTCATGATGAAAGTAGCCATGCTGTTATTACCACTGGTATTTATATTAGCAGGTTATATGATATACAAGTTTAAGTACCGGATTGATGCTAAGATGTATGCACAGATATTAAGTGATCTGAAAGCACGCGGTGATATATCAGAATAAAATGCACGAACATACTGATGTGAAATGAATGAAGCAAGCGGTAGTAAGTGCTAATTAGGTATGGTTCAAGGTAATTAATGGTAGTTTAAGTAGTTAAAGTAGTTAATTAAAGGTAGTTAAATAATGGTAAAATATTGAAAGAATATTGAATAGTATTAGAGCAAATTAAGGCTTATTGCGTAATGGTATATAATGCTATTACATGCTAAGATTATAGGGTAAAGACTATAGGGTGAAATTATAGGCGTTCGGATTATTTGATACCGAATGCATAAAAAGGAGCAAACACATGAAAAAAGCAACTTGTTATATTAACCGACACCAGAAGATAGCTGATATAGATGACCGTCTGTATGGTTCATTTATAGAGCATATGGGAAGAGCGGTCTACACTGGCATCTATGAGCCAGACCACGCATCGGCAGATGACCATGGTTTTAGAACAGATGTGATTGATACGGTAAAGGAACTTAAGGTGCCCCTTGTCAGAGATCCGGGTGGTAATTTTTTATCAGGTTATAATTGGAAAGACGGTATTGGTCCACAATCTGAGAGACCGACTCGGCTTGATCTGGCATGGCAATCACTTGAGGATAATAGTTTTGGTATTGATGAATTTTATGACTGGACTAAAGCAGTTGAAACCACCGGTATGATAGCGGTGAACCTTGGTACTGGCACACCTGCTGAGGCCGGACAATTAATAGAATATTGTAATATTAAAAAGGGTACTTATTGGAGTGACCTCAGAGTCAAGAATGGACATGAGGAGCCACATGATTTTAAGGTGTGGTGCTTGGGTAATGAGATGGATGGTCCTTGGCAGATAGGTCAACTTTCAGCGGAAGATTATGGCAAGAAGGCTCGTGAAACTGGTAAAATACTAAAGTGGGTTGACCCGGATGTTGAACTGGTGCTTTGCGGCAGCTCAGGTAAAGAGATGTCCACATTTCCAGAGTGGGATATGACGGTACTTGATCATTGTTACAACGAAGTGGATTATATATCCTTGCATCGTTATTATGAATATAATGATTCACTAAAAGATTTTCTGGCTTCCTATTATGATTTAGATGAATTTATTCAAATCATAAAATCAACGGCTGATTATGTAAAAGCCAAGCATAGAAGTGATAAGGTCATGATGCTGAGTCTGGACGAATGGAATGTCTGGTATATGAAGGATATGAATCTGAAGAGATGGCAACAGGCACCGGCGATTGCAGAAGATGTGTATAACTTAATGGATGCCTTGGTTGTTGGTGGATTATTGTGCACCATCATCAACAATGCGGATCGGGTTAAGATAGCCTGTCTTGCTCAGTTGGTTAATGCCCTTTCACCAATTCATACAGAGCCAAACGGAGGTGTGCTTCGCCACTCGACCTTTTATCCATTCAAGCAAGTCAGTACATATGGACGTGGAGAAGTCTATCGTTCAATAATGGATTGTGATGCTATCGTTACCGAAAAGTTTGGTAGTGTACCGTCTTTACAAAGCTTGACGACCTATGATAGTAATGAAGGCTCACTCAGTTATTTTGTCTTAAATACAGAAGAATCTGATGATACGGTTTTGACACTTGATTTTCAAGAATTTGGTAATATGAAGATGATTGACCATCAAGTCATCATGGGTGATGATTTGTATGCTTTCAATAGTTTTGAAACGCCTTTAAAGGTAGTGCCTGTCACAGGCCATATTGAAGATGGTGTAAAGTCCTCATTTGAAGTTATGCTGCCTAAGTTGTCATGGCATATATTTAGATTCCAAAAATAAGTTAATACCACGCATATAGAAGCAACAGCAATGAGGTCATTTGGTTATACACGACTAATGACCTTTTTTGTGTGGTGAAAACAGATACCGATATATATGTAAAATTTTGTAACAAAACATACTAATTATCAGACGGGCGTGATTGCTGAAATGATTGCTGTTGTCACCAAATAAATGACTATAAGGAACTGATTATATGCTGAGGAAGATTTAAGGAAAGAAATTGAAATAGGTGGCTATCTTTGGTAAGATATAAGAAGAATTATAGTGGATTAAATTGGTGATGATGCACGTCTTACTAATTGTCTTATGTAAACGCTTATCAAATATCAATAAATCATCATGGAACTAGCCGTCTGGCTACAAGGAGGATATATGAATCAAGTGATAGAAACAATCAAAAATAGAAGATCCACAAGAAAATTCAAACCAGAGCAATTAGAAAAGGAACAACTAGAGGCTATTATTGAAGCCGGTTTATTCGCGCCAAGTGCTCATAATGAACAGTCATGGTATTTCACTGTCATACAGAATAAAGAATTGATTGAGGATATGAG